>NZ_JAVBIG010000004.1:0-208660 GCF_032821655.1 Corynebacterium sp. CTNIH16
AAAAAAGTTGAACACAATCACATGCCAACCAATCCATCTCAATGCAGCCGAAACACCAAACAGCATTCAAAAAGGTACATGTTCCACATACCCAACCGGCACACACCAACCAACAAACCACCTAGGCCTGCTGGCAGACAAACCAATCAACACACAACCATGCACACAAAAAATAAAAAGTACATTGGCACACTATTGAGTTCTCAAACATCATCACCACACAATAACCACACATTATGGCGTGCAGCTCATTGTGAGCAAAAAGAATTTTGTTTTGTCAGGGCCTGTTTTCCTATCGCCGCTTCAGCCAGGAACTTTTCTTTTCCTGTGGGGCGCTGTCGGTCGCGCTGACTCGTATTAAGTTACACAGCCACTTAAACAAACACAAATCCCCAGGCCAAAGCTCCTTTTGAGTGGTTTAAGATATGCCCATCCAAGCACTCATTCCGCCACGGTGTGCATTTGCTCGGCGAATGTAGCTGGGCAGCGTCAATGCCCAGACTGCATAGAAGGCGACCGCCAACAAAAGCTGGGTACCCGCAGAGACCGGCACCAGAGTATGCAGAAGAGCCATCGCGGCAACGAGGACCAGATAGAGAGCGGGTAGATACCAGTTCTTCTTTCCCAGAAATTCCACGCTGACCACCACAGGGGCGCAGGTGGCACTAAGCAGCACGATGTCCGCTATAAGTTCACCGTCGTTCGTCAGTACCGCGCTAAAGGCGCTCGCGACTAGGACAGGTATCAGGCCGAGCACGGCAGTATGCCGGGACCAAACAGCACGGCTTCCACCAAGTACCGTGTATTCGCGCAGAGATACTCGCAAACTGTGGAAAGCTGCAGCGAGCATCGCAATTGACAGTGCCCAGATAAAGATGCCAAGGAAACCAAGCAACGGGATTTCCTCCTTATACCGGCTAAGGACAAATCCGATTGCTTGTGCCAGACACGCAGCACCCCATGCCTTGACCTGCCGGCGGTAAATAGTTTGCCCAGCCAAGGTGCGGGGGAACCATCCGAATCTGCTTGAGGGTTGGGTGCCGGTGGTGGTGTACCCGGTCCGTTGAGGCGCAGCTTTGCGGTACATAGACCACGCCGCTGCGACGGCATAGATCGGCAATGCCCACCACAACTGCATGGTGAGGGCGCCAATAGCTGCCGCCAATGCGCACAGGGCAACAAGACTGCGGCGATGCTCATTCCAGATTTTCGAACCCAGACCCACCAGCTGGTACTTCTTAAAGTCTGGTGCCAGGGTAAGTATTAGCGACAAAGAAAAGATCACCGGGAACACGTTCCACGCTCCCTGCGCCATGACGGGCATGACCAGCAAAGCAACAAAGAAAAAGGACCAGCTCCACCAATCGCCTAGGTACCACAGTAGCTTCATGCTTTCTCCTCCAATGCCAGCACCGCTCGCTCCAAGGAGACCTCATTGACTCGCAGGCCGTAGGCCTGGGCCGTGCGGAAAATGGGGTCGGTGGAAGCGGAGCGGGCGTCGATAAGCACGCGATCCCCTAAGGACGTAGTTTCCCTAGTCAGCTCAGGAAGGCCAAGCTCTTCGGCCGCTGCGGTGAGGGACTCGGATGGACCGGTGAGCTCCAGAATTCCCTCGATGAAGTCATCGATGGGACCGGAAATGGGGTTATCCCCCATAAGCGAGACGGTATCGAGGAGGCCGGCCACCTCATTGAGGTGATGGGTGGAGATGACGATGGTACGGCCGTGCTCCTCGCGCAGCACCTGATAAAAGAGCTCGCGGCGCTGTGTATCGAGGCCCAGATAGGGTTCGTCGAGGAGCATGACTTCGCAGCCAGAAGCAACGGCGAAGATGAAGCCCACCGCAGACTTTTGCCCGCGGGACAGGGAAGAATAGGCCTTGGCCGGTACGTCGAAGCGAACCAACAGCTCATTGAACCGCTCCTCATCCCAACGCGGCCAGCGCGCCTTACCAATGACGCCCAGCTTTCCGATGCCCCAGGAATCCGGCAGTGGGTTATCAATCCCCATCAAAATGACCCGGTTAAGGACCGATTGCTTGTCAAAGGGCTCTTCCCCGAAGACCGTAATACCGCCAGATTGGATTTGGCCAGCTATTTTGCGCAGGAGCGTGGTTTTGCCAATGCCATTGGGGCCAACTAAGCCGTGTGTGAGGCCATCAGCAAAAGTGAATTCTCGTGTTGTAATCATGAGTACATTCCTCGACTTTCTGCGACGCGATCAAATAGGTCGTGGAGCTGGGCGCGGTTGTAGCCAAGGCGGACGGCTTCATCGACCAGCGGTGCCATGTATTCCGCCGCAAAGTCCGCTCTCCGCCGCTCGCGGATAGTCGCCAGGGCCCCTTCCGCCACAAACATGCCGATGCCACGGCGCTTATCCAGCACCCCGATATCCACCAGGAGGCTGATGCCCTTGCGGGCCGTGGCCGGGTTGATGTTGTGAAAATCAGCAAGCTCATTAGTGGAAGGGGCCCTATCCCCCTCGCCCAAGGTTCCGTCCACGATGGCGTCCTCCACCAAGGAAGCAATCTGGCGGAAGAGTGGTTGCGTGGAATTATCCATTGACCCTCGGTTCGTTGGTTAGTTACTTGTGTAACCAACCATATCGGCAACACCCCACCCCTGCAATACTTCCAAAGAGAAAACTTTTTTGCTGCCACTGCGCTGGGATTTTGTCCAAGGTTATCGACGTTTTGTGACTAATGGGGCACACTGGAAACCACAAAGATTTTTATTTAGAACAATTAGAACGGAACTTAGGAGCCATGCTTGAACGCACACTCGTCTTTGTCGATACCTCATACTTGCTCGCTAGCTTTTATAACTCGTGGGAAACGGGTGCCCGCGCACAACTAGAGATTGACCTGCCCGAGGTGGTCAGCACTATGGGCGGGATGATCGAGAACCAACTTGGGACCCCCATCCAACGCCAATACTGGTATGACGGCATTCCCGACACCGGCCCGCACCGCTACCAGCGTGCACTACGCACCTGCGAAGGAGTCCAGCTGCGCACCGGTCAGCTCATCGAATGGGGCGAGCGCCGCACCCAGAAGGCCGTAGATACCCGCCTCGTGGCAGACATGGTCATCGCCGCCATGAAGGGCCAATTCACTGACTTTGTGCTCGTCAGTGGCGATGCGGACATGATTCCCGGCGCTCAAGCGGCCGTGGATAACGGCATCCGTGTCCATCTTTATGGGTTTGGCTGGGACTCCATGTCCTCCGCACTGCGCCATGCCTGCGATTCCACCACCATCTTGGACCCTCGCGAGGACTTCGCAGACGCTATGGAATTGCAGGTCCTAGAAGGCCCGCTTCCTCCAGTGGTGCGCGAAAATGCGCATAAAGATGGCGAGGAAATGCCCGAACCGGATGAATGCGGCGAGCCCTCAGAGGTGGAGGCAGCCTTCGGCGCCACAGAAAAACCCACCCCGGCCCCGACACCCAAGCCGGCTCCGCCCAAGGTGGATGCTGCAGAGGATTCCCCCGCCGAGGAGGACTCTCCCGCGGAGAAGCCGGCACCCAAGCCATCCATGATGGCACCGCGCCGCAAGCTGCGCTCCAAGTATGTGCCGCTGCCGGAGGAAGTATGGAGCTCGGCTGGGTTCCAATCCCCCTTTGATGTGGGCCAGCAATACGCCTCGTGGTGGTTCGATAACGCTGCTAGCACCGAGCAGCGCGATCAGGCACACCTACTTTCAGGCGGCGGGCTTCCCCCGGAGATAGACCGCCCGCTGTTGCAGTTTGCCTGCGAAACCCTGCACGAATACACCCTGACCGAAACCCAGCGCGTGAACCTGCGCGATGGATTCCACTCCGGTATTCGTGGGGTTCTGATTAACGTTCGCCGGCAGAATTAATCCCCGGATTCGAGCTCTTTCTTCTTTTTAAGATCCGCCCGGATGGCATCGAGGCGCGCAGTCGCCTTCATGTCATTGCCGGCGGCTTGGATCTCATTAATGCGATCGCCGCCGGTGGCGTGCTGCAATTCTTGGGCGCCAAGGGCATCGGCGTAGCGCTTTTCAATCTTGGCACGCACGGAATCAAGAGTAGGTACGGAATCGTCCGGGTTGAGCTGATTCATGGAATCAATAGCCTGGGCGTTCTTTTCTTGCATAGCCGCCTGGTCCGCCTGAGCCTCCAGCTGGCTAACCTGCGCTAGTTGTTCCTTCAAGCGCGCTTCAGACTGCTGCTGCTGGCTCTTGGCCTGCGCGGCAGCCTGCTCTGCGGCTGCGTACTGCTGCTTAACGTCTTCCAGCTCCTGCTCCACTGCAACCAGCTGGGAAGCAACAACTTCGGCAGCCTGATTGTACTCGGAGGCCTTTTGCGGGTCCTCTGCAGAGTCCGCCAGCTCCAACGCACGCTGGGTTTGAGACTGGTAATCCTGCTGAGACTTAACCAGGCGGTTCATCTGCATCTCCAGCTGGGACTTATGACCGATGATTTCTGCAGCGTGATCAGAAATCTGCTGGTGCTGCTCCTTCGCAGCCTGGACGGCCTGCTGGATCTGCACCTTTGGGTCAGCGTTCTCATCAATCTTCTGATCGAAGGAACTCATCATGTACTTCCAGCCCTTGCTGAAGGGATTAGCCATTATCTTCTCCTTTGGTCATAAAAAAGACGCTTTCTAGCGAGTTTAGCGATACTCACCAGAAAGCGCCGAGGAAGTTGGTGGGTTTAACCCTGCGCATTCTGCTCTTCTACTTGGCGGCGAACCTCTTCCATGTCGAGGTCCTTCACCTGCTTCAACAGGTCCTCCAAGGCCGCGGGAGGCAGAGCTCCAGCTTCACGGAAGACAAGGATGCCATCGCGGAAGATCATCAACGTAGGAATGGACTGAATCTCCAGCGCGGATGCCAAGCCCTGATTCGCTTCAGTGTCGAGCTTGGCAAAGGTGGCATCCGTGTGCTCTTCGGAGGCCTTTTCAAAAACCGGCGCAAAGCGCTTGCAAGGGCCGCACCAATCGGCCCACGCATCTACAAGCGTGATGCCCTCGCCGGTGACGGTTTCTTCAAAGTTTTCTTCGGTGACATCGATAGTAGCCATGATCGTTCTAACTCCTTTGCGGATTGCTTTATTCCCCAACGTACATGAAATATCCTTGACATATACCCCTAGGGGGTATAGAATGAGCCCAGAAACCAACTCTAAGAAAGGATCATTATGAGCACCAAGAACTACACCGTAGAGGGCATGACCTGCGGACATTGCGAAATGTCAGTAAAGGAAGAAGTCGGCGAGATTTCCGGCGTTAGTGAAGTCACTGCTGACCACACCACCGGCGCCGTTACGGTTACCGGAACCGATTTCACCGACGAGCAAGTAGCGGCCGCCGTAGCAGAAGCCGGCTACACACTGAAGTAGGCGAGACTATGTCCCACTTGGACCTTGGCGTCACGGGCATGACGTGCACCTCCTGCTCCTCCCGCGTCGAGCGCAAGCTAAACAAGCTCGACGGAGTAAACGCCAGCGTCAACTTCGCTACCGAAGCGGCGGCCATCGAGTACGACTCCCAGACGGTAAGTCCACAGGAGCTCATTTCGGTGGTAGAGGGTGCGGGTTACGGCGCCTTCGATATGGCAGCGGCAAAGACGGAGGAGCCCCAAGCCGAGAAGAACAGTGACGGGGGATTGCTGCGCCGCACCGTTATCTCCGGCGCACTATCGCTACCGCTCATGGTGGTATCGATGTGGCCGGCGTTGCAATTTCCCAATTGGCAGTGGGCCTGTGCCATCGTAGCCACCATCGTTTTCGTCTTCGGCGGCGCGCCTTTCCACACTGCTACGTGGACGAACCTCAAGCACGGTTCTTTTACCATGGACACGCTTATCACCATGGGAACCTCAGCGGCCTACTTTTGGTCGCTGTGGGCGCTATTTTTCGGCAACGCGGGCGAACCGGGCATGAAAATGCACATGACGCTGGACGCGAACGCGGCACAGATGGATCACATCTATTTCGAGTCCGTGGGCATGGTCATTACCTTCCTCCTGCTCGGTCGGTGGTTCGAGGCACGAGCCAAGGGCCAGTCCTCTGAGGCCCTGCGGGAGCTACTCTCCCTAGGAGCTAAGGAAGCTTCGGTGCTGCGCGAGGGAGGCGAGCAGCGCATTCCAATTGCCCAGTTGCAAGTAGGCGATGTCTTCGTAGTACGCCCGGGCGAAAAGATTGCCACCGATGGCATCGTTGTTGCCGGCAATTCGGCGGTCGACGCCTCCATGATTACCGGCGAGCCCGTGCCCGTTGAGGTCGGCTCCGGCGATGCAGTGACCGGCGCGACCATTAATGCCTCCGGCAAGCTTGAAGTTCGAGCGACCAAGGTGGGCGAGGACACGGTACTGGCCCAAATGGCCCAGCTGGTCACGGATGCACAAACGTCCAAGGCACCAGTACAGCGCCTCGTGGACCGCATTGCGCAAGTCTTCGTCCCCGCGGTCATCGCCGTAGCAGTGCTAACACTCCTCGCCCATCTCCTCTTCGGCGGGGTGGCCCCGGCCTTTATCGCCGCGGTCTCCGTCCTCATTGTGGCCTGCCCTTGCGCCATGGGCTTGGCGACGCCCACGGCGATCCTCGTCGGCACCGGCCGCGGCGCGCAGCTGGGGCTTGTCATTAAAGGCCCGGAGATCCTGGAATCTACACGGCAAATCGATACCATCGTCATGGATAAGACCGGCACGGTCACGGCCGGAGAGATGTCCGTTACCGCCGTACACGGCGACGTCCTCGACTTAGCCGCAGCCGTGGAACACAACTCCGAGCATCCCATCGCGCGCGCCATAGCCAAAGAGCGCGACGTTAAGCCGGCTACCGACTTCGCAGTAGTTCCGGGTGGCGTGGAAGGAACTGTGGAGGGAGCCCGGGTGGGCGTCGGCAAGCCGCAAGGCCCTTTGGGTGACTTAGAAGCACCGTTCCGCGAGGCACAAGATTCTGGTGCCACGCCGGTGGTTGTCTCCGTGGACGGCCAACCCGCTGGAATCATTGAGGTCCGCGATACTATCAAGCCGAGCTCGGCGGCCGCTGTGGCCCAAATGAAGGAGCTGGGGCTTACCCCTTACCTGCTGACCGGCGATAACGCTGGGGCCGCCCGCGCCGTGGCCGCCGAGGTGGGGATCGAACACGTCAGCGCCGAGGTACTACCAGAAGACAAGGTAAACCACATCAAGAAGTTGCAGTCCGCCGGGCACACCGTGGCGATGGTGGGCGATGGCATTAACGACGCCGCCGCACTGGCCCAAGCCGACCTCGGCCTCGCCATGGGCGCGGGTACCGATGTAGCCATCGAAGCCTCCGATATCACCCTCATGAATGGCGATCTGCGTTGCGCTGCTGATGCTATTCGGCTCTCGCGCCGCACACTAGCAATTATTAAGGGCAACCTTTTCTGGGCCTTTGCCTATAACGTCATACTCATTCCCGTGGCCGCGCTGGGCTGGCTCAACCCCCTACTGGCCGGCCTTGCCATGGCACTGAGCTCGGTTTTTGTAGTTACCAACTCACTACGCCTGAAAGGTTTTTCTGTTCAGCGATAGTATTATCGCATGCTCAGCCGCACCGAACGTCTCGATCGCCTTCCCGTCACCTCTAAGCACAAGCGCCTACTCCTAGGTTCCGGCCTTGGATGGGCGCTTGATGCCATGGATGTAGGGCTAATCTCCTTCATCATGGCCGCCCTTGCCGTTCACTGGGATCTAGGTCCTAGCCAGACCTCTTGGTTAGCCTCAGCAGGCTTCCTTGGCATGGCGCTCGGCGCAACCTTTGGCGGATTGCTGGCAGATAAATTCGGGCGCCGCAATGTCTTTTCTCTCACCTTGCTTATCTACGGTTTGGCAACAGGGGCTTCCGCGCTAGCTGGGGGACTTACGGTTCTCATCTTCTTCCGATTCATCGTCGGGCTGGGCCTCGGAGCCGAGCTACCAGTTGCCTCCACGCTCATATCCGAATTTGCGCCTCGACGGGTCCGCGGAAGGATGGTAGTCATTCTCGAGGCATTCTGGGCATTGGGATGGATCCTTGCGGCCATCATCGGCACTTTCGTAGTGAGCACGGGTGAATCCGGATGGCGCTGGGCCCTGGCCCTTGGCATGCTGCCAGCCGCGTATTCAATCTATGTGCGCCGCGGTCTACCAGAATCTGTGCGCTTTCTTGAATCCAAGGGCCGTCATGATGAGGCCGAAGCTATCGTTGCCAGTTTCGAAGCCGCGGCAGAAGATCGTCCGCTGGACGATGCCCTCCCAGACCCCACGCCTTCCCCCGCAGCGTCTATTTGGAGTCCGCAGCTACGAAGGCGGACCGCAGCGTTATGGACCATTTGGTTCTGTGTAAACCTCTCCTACTATGGCGCCTTCATCTGGATTCCCTCTCTGCTAGTAGCCGACGGTTTCTCCCTAGTGAAGTCGTTTAGTTTCACCCTCATCATCACCCTTGCCCAGCTGCCTGGCTACGCGGTGGCAGCTTGGCTCATCGAGCTCTGGGGCAGGCGGGTAACCCTCGCGGTATTCCTGCTCGGCTCGGCAGCAGCGGCCGGCCTATATGGAGCAGCAGCTACGGAAGCATTAATCATCCTGGCTGGTTGTCTGCTCTCCTTCTTCAACCTCGGCGCCTGGGGAGCCCTCTATGCCATCGGTCCGGAGCTGTATCCCACTTCACTGCGAGGGCGTGGTACGGGAGCGGCAGCAGGCTTCGGTAGGCTAGCATCTATTGCAGCGCCACTTATTGTCCCGCCACTGCTTGCTGCGGGTGGGACGGCCTGGTTATTTGTTGTATTCGCCGCAGCGTTTGCCATTGCGGCTGCCGCCGCCTTCAGTCTGCCCGAGCAGAAAGGAATAGCGCTTGCTCAGTAGGCTCTCCCTCGCCGCGTGGACGGCCGTTATGGTCGCATTGACCACGCTCAAGCCTTTCTACCAGATCGGCTATTTGTGGAAGCCGGAAAATCAGCGTGCACGAGAACTGCGCTGGGTGCCACTGGATGAATTCTCCGGCGGCAGCTGGTTTGGTCCGCTATTTGAGTACGCGGGAAACACAGCCTTCTTTATCCCGTTTGGAATGCTGGTGTTTAGTCTGTGCCGTTCCATTAAAACTACTGCGGCGTGGGGATTTGGCCTGAGCCTAGCGCTGGAGGTGTGCCAATATGCGTTTGCGCTTGGGCGAACGGATATTGACGACCTCATATTTAACACCATAGGCGCATTCATCGGTGCTGTATTGGCACGCCTGTGCGGCAAACGCCTTTTCCCTGTGTGGCGCTGGTTAACCCTTGCCGCAGCTGCGGTTTTCTTGGTATTGGTCATACTCGGCCCACGATTGGGCGATCCCAACGCGGTGGTGGACCTATAATTTATCCGTGCGCCATATTGACGAACTTGGAGTAGTGCAGCTGGTGAGCCACCTGCACGGTATCGATCGGGCCGCCACGGTGCTTAGCTAGGATAATATCCGCCTCGCCGGCGCGCTCATTATCGCGGTCCTGGGAATCGGGACGGTAGAGCAGCATGACCATATCGGCGTCCTGCTCCAGCGAGCCAGACTCACGAAGGTCCGCAAGCTGCGGCTTTTTATCCGTACGCGCCTCAGGTCCGCGGTTCAGCTGCGAGATCGCGATGAGAGGAACCTCCAGCTCCTTGGCCAGGAGTTTCAGCTGACGGGAAAACTCAGAGACCTCTTGCTGGCGGGACTCAACCTTTTTGCCCGAAGACATTAGTTGCAGGTAGTCCAAGACGATGAGATCCAGGCCGTGCTGCTGCTTGAGGCGGCGGGCCTTGGACCGAATTTCCATCATCGTGAGGTTCGGTGAGTCATCAATGAAGAGTGGGGCGTCTTGCACTCGGTTGAGGGTCTCATCGATCTTTGCCCAGTCCTCGGTGGAAACTCGGCCACCGCGCATATCGGCCAGCTTCACCTCTGATTCCGCCGAGAGCAGGCGCATGACAATCTCAGAAGCTGACATCTCGAGAGAGAAAATCACCGAAGACTTACCGTGCTGCAAGGAGCAGGAGCGCATAAAGTCCATGGCCAGGGTCGATTTACCCACACCAGGGCGAGCAGCAACGATGACCATCTGGCCCGCGTGAAGGCCGTTGGTCAACTTATCGAGGTCGATGAAGCCAGTAGGCACGCCTAGCTCCACGCCGCCGGCTTGCTGCAGGGCAGCGAGCTCATCAATGGTCGGGTCAATAAGGTCTCCCAGGACTCGGTAATCTTCTGCCGTCTTGCGCTGGGCGACGGCGAAAACTTCCTGCTGCGCACGGTCCAGCACGGACTCGATTTCTGCGTCTTCGGTGCCGGAAAATCCGAGCTGTACTACGCGCGTGCCGGCATCCACAAGCTTGCGCAATACTGCCTTTTCCGCGACGATTTCGGCGTAGTAGCGAGCGTTTGCAGCCGTGGGCACCGTGGCCAGCAGCGTGTGGAGATAGGGGGCGCCGCCAACGCGCTCGAGGTTATTAAAGCGGTCGAGCTGGGAGGCCAAAATGACGGCGTCGACGTCCTTGCCCTCGGAATATAGATCCAGCATGGCGCGGTAAATCAACGTGTGCGCCGGATAGTAAAAATCCTCTGGCTCCAGCTCTTCAATGACTTCCATCACCGTATGGGGACTGAGCAACATTGCGCCCAGAACACCCTGCTCCGCTTCGCGGTCCGCGGGGGGTTGGCGGAACTCGCCATAGCGCTTTGGCTCTTCCTGCTGATAGCGGCGGCGTGGGGCCGGTTCTTCCTCCGGCGGCGGCTCCGGTGGCAGGTGTTCATCATCAAAACTGGCGTTGGTCATGTCTTCCCCCTTGTAGCTATTCGAGCGAGCGTATCGGAATCTCAGTGTAGTCTAGTGCCCAGACACCACCCCCTGGGCATAACTTCCACAGTTATCCACAGGGCGCTGTGAAAATTGCAGGTCGCGAGAGCCTTTGCCCATATCTGCCCTGCATAGGCCTGTGGATAACTCCAAAACTCTATGACCTGCACAAATCAAATTCCCAGCTCAGAGCATGTTTTTCTAGGTGTGAAAATAGGCACACCCTGCGTGGATAAGCGGCCTGACCTGCGGGTTAATAAAAAGGCCTCCGCGTAAACATAGAGTTAATTTGCCAAAGAGTTATCCACAGAATTCCACAGTTATCCACAGCCCGGTGAAAACGCGCTAAAGGCCTCAAGTTCCTGCCACCTCACATAGCGGGAACTTGAGGCCTAAAGCGTTGCTGTTGTCTTTGGGTCTATATGGACCGTCGTGCGCCTAGTTAGGCAGCAACGACCGAGAAGTTCACCTTGCCGATAACATCAGCGTGCAGCTTCAGCTCGACCTGGTAGTTGCCGGTCTTCTTGACCAGGCCCTTAGGAAGCACAACGATGCGCTTATCCAGCTTGGGGCCACCGGCCTTGGAGACGGCGTTGACAATGTCTTCTGCTTGAACGGAACCGAAGAGCTTACCGGATTCGGAGGTCTTAACCTCTACCTTGACATCCGTCAGCTGCTCGAGCTGGTTGCGGACCTCACGTGCGTGATCCAGGTCGCGAATCTCGCGAGCTTCCTGGGCACGCTTGATGCCCTCAATCTGCTTCTCTGCGCCGCGGGTAGCCACGATGGCCAGGCCGCGAGGAAGCAGGTAGTTACGTCCGTAGCCGTCCTTAACCTCAACAATTTCGCCAGCGGCGCCGAGGTTCTCAACGGCAGCGGTGAGGATCAGCTTCATGATCCCTGCCTTTCAATTGAGTTAGTTGAATAGTTGCGGGTGACAGACTTAAAACGGAGGTTCAGAATCAGCGCCTCCGAAACCACCGGCAGGTGGTGCGGAGTTCCACGGATCCTCAGAAGGAGCCTGGTTCTGCTGCGGCTGCTGTTGCTGGCCGCCTCCAAAACCGCCCTGATTATTGTTATTCGAACGCTGCTGGCCACCGCCAAAGTTATTGCCGCCCTCACGCGGATTGCGGTTTACCTGGGCGGTGGCGTAGCGCAGAGACGGGCCGACTTCGTCGACGTCAATCTCGAATACGGTGCGGTTATCGCCCTCACGGGTTTGGAAGGAACGCTGCTTCAAGCGGCCGGTAACGATGACGCGCATGCCCTTAGACATGGTCTCGGCAACGTTTTCCGCTGCCTGACGCCATACGTTGCAGGTCAGGAACATAGCTTCGCCGTCTTCCCACTGATTCGTCTGCGAGTTATAGCGACGAGGGGTGGAGGCGACGCGGAAGTTAGCTACTGCCGCACCCGCCGGGGTGAAGCGCAGCTCGGGGTCAGCAACGATGTTGCCCACCACCGTAATATTGGTATCTCCCTGTGCCATGTCTTTACTCCTTATCGGTTACGTGGATTGTGCTTGATCCCAGTATCCGCTACTTGCTGTCGGTGCGCAGAACCTTGGTACGCAGGATGGTGTCGTTCAGGTTCAGACGGCGGTCGAGCTCGGCAACCGAAGTGTGCTCGCACTCCAGGTTGACGACGGCATAAATGCCCTCTTCCTTCTTGTTGATGGGGTATGCAAGACGGCGCTTGCCCCATACATCAAGGTTCTCAACCTTGCCGCCTTCCTGGCGGACGATTTCGAGGAACTTATCCAGGGACGGGGTTACGGTGCGCTCATCCTGATTAGGATCCAGAATGATCATGACTTCGTAGTGACGCACGGACCTCATCACCTCCTATGGTCTAGTAGTTTTCGGCTGCATCACCTTTGCGGATGCAGCAGGAGGGTACGTTGCGTCAAGCAACCCCACTACAGTACCGCAAATGACCGGCGAAAAGAAATCTAACCAGTGGTCGTTGCGGCGAAAAACACAGCCGCAGTCGCCGGAATGATGGTGAGGAAAAGAATGGCCAAAAGCCCCAGCACGATTGGCCCGCGACGATCCTCCCGATTGTGGAAGAGCCAGAAGGCTGCCATCACGCAGAGGAATCCCAAGAAGATGGATGCCATTCCGATATAGGTAACGATCATGCGAATGCTCCTGCTAGAGGGTCGCGGCCGGCGTGCGCATCGCGCACCTTATCCGTGGTCTTGCCGCACATCTGGCGAATAACGAGCACTGCCATGGTGATGATGAGGGCATCACGGGAGATAATCGCAACGTCAAGCAGCTCGTGCGGAATGCCTTTATTATCTGTTCCCAGCATGTGCCACATGAGCAGGGGCCACACCAGGGCATCGACAAGCGCCCAGCTAAAGACCAAGCGCCAGCGTGGCAGGGCTAGAGCCGCGGGTACCACCAGCCACAGCGAATACTGGGGCGACCACACCTTGTTGAACAGTAAGAAGGCTGCCACGATGAGGTAAACCAGCTCAGCCATGCGCGGGGTCCGTGAACTGCGCAGCCCCAGCACCGCAATCGCCGCACAGAGAGCCAAAAACGCCACTAGGCTGAAGGTATTGAGGAACTCTGGGCTAAAGCTAACCCCAGTATTGCGGGTGAACACCGAGTAGATGGTGGTCCACTCCGCACCGCGTTCTTGGTTGAGGCGGAAAAATTCGCGCCATGCCTCCGGGTACTTCAGTGCGACTGGCGCGTTGACCACAATCCAGGTCACGGCCGCAGCGAGCAAAGCTTGAAAAAATTGCGGCCACCGGCGGTTGCGCGCCGCCAAGACCAGGAACGCCCCCAAGAGAAAGAGCGGCCACAGCTTAAATGAGGTACCAAGGCCGATGAGGACACCCGCTACGGCAGGGCGCTTGCGCGCGGCGGCCACGAGCGCTCCTACGGCAAAGGCGATGGAGGGGATATCCCAGTTACTGAAAGCATGGATGATGACAAGGGGGCTGGCGGCGACGAGGATGGTGTCCCAAGTGCGGTTGCCCACCAGCAGGTAGACCATGTACAGCACGCCTATCCAGATGCACGCCATGACCAAGGCCGTCAGGCCGAAATACCATCCGGCCTCTGGGATGCCGGCCCACTCAACCAGAGAGTACGTATTGCGGGCAATCCAGCCCATCAGCCCCTGAAATAGGCCCGCGAGGACTGGGTACTCCATGTAGCGGGTCAGGTCACCCTCTTGCCAAGAATAGGCATAGGGGAAGCCGCCTTCATCGAGGCCACGGCCGCCGTAGAGCGGGATGATGTCGTTATAGCAAAAAGAGGTGTACTGGCGGTTGCCCGCCCAATTCAGGTTAATGACCCCGTCATCACCGCGGGTACCGCCGGCGCAATTGGCTTTGGAGAGGAATCCGCAAGCCAGGAATACCCAACCTACGGCGATAATGGCGCGCAGCGGGGTCCACCACTGGGTGCGGCGTACACCGGCAAAACGGCCCATTGGCCCGCCGAGGAATTCAATTACCCCGCGGGCCAAGGGTTCTGAGGAGGCGGGAATGCGCTGGTGCGGATTCGCTGTCACTGTCGCCTACCCTAGAAGGTCTGCCAAGTCGCTATCGGGGCCGATGAGGTCATCCAACGACGGCGCCTCTGGCTGGGTCGGTGCCTGGTTGTTATTACCACTATTGCCGCTATTGCCATTGCCGCGTTGCGGTTTCGGGGCAGGCTTCGGGCTCTCCGGCTTGTTCTCCGGCTGAACCGGTTTGGTCTCCTCTTCCGGAGCTGCTTGCTCGGCAGGGGCCTCGTAGTCCTGGGTATCGCCGGCGCCGCTATCCCAGCTCGGGTCATAGGCCGGAGCGGCCGTTCCGGCGCCCACATTGCCGAATCCCAGTGGATAGGCGGCCGGGAAGTTTTGGAATTCGGAGTTGGCCAGGGAGTTGTCCAGCACGGCCTTCCAAATCTTGGTCGGCGCGCCCGCGCCGTACATGATGCCGCCGTACTGGTCGAAGATGGCGGAGGTATTATCTGCGGTACCTACCCACACGGCGGTAGCCAGCTGCGGGGTAGCACCGACCATCCAGGCATCCTTGTTATTTCCGGTATCGCCCATCTGAGTGGTACCGGTCTTGGCGGCGGAAACACGGCCACCGGCTAGGGCGCCATTAGACCATGCGGCCACCGGCTCCATGGCTTCGAGGACGTTATTGGCAACGTTGGACGAAACGCGGCGCTCGCCGCCGTCTTCGGGGTGCTCGTACAGCACTTCGCCAGCAGCGTTTTCTACGCGCTGCACAAAGTGCGGGTTATGCCATACGCCCTGGTTGGCCAGGGTGGACATGGCGGTGGCCATATCGAGCGGGCGGGACTGGTACTGGCCCAATACGATGCCTTCGAATGGCTGCTTGCCCTTTTCCGTCAGCGTCTTTTCAATGCCCGGCAGGGACTTAGCCACGCCAAGGGCGTGCGCCATATCCGCGGTGTCCTGCGTGCCGTTCTTGAGGTCCGCCTGCAGGCGAAGGAAGGAGGTATTCAGGGATTGCTTAGTAGCCTCGCGCAGGTTGCATACGCCGCAGCCGCCGCCCACGTTGGTGACAACATCCGAGCCGGGCAGCTGGTACGGAGCGGACGAGTAATTGGTATCTAGGCTGATGCCCTGCTGCAGGGCGGCCGCAAGGGTCATGATCTTGAAAGTAGAACCGGTTTGCAGCGGCGAATTGGCGTAGTCCCAGCCATTGGAATCGTGGCCGCCAAAGTATCCGCGGACCGCACCGGTCTTCGGATCGATGGTCACGGAAGCCGCACGCGCATCCTCTTGTAGCGGAGCCATCTGGTCATCGACTGCCTGAATGGTGTTGTTCTGCACATTCATGTCGATGGTGGTGGTAATGCGCAGGCCGCCGGTCGACACCTCGTTTTCGGTGATGCCTACCTCTTCCAATTCACGGATGACCTGATCCTTGATGTGGCCATTGGCGCCGGGTGCCTCGGTGTAGGCGGAGTACTCAGCTGGGTCGCGGGTCTCTGGGAAGATCATGCCATCGCGCTGTTCCTGGGTGAGGTCACCCATTCCCACCAGGCCGTCAAGAACGTAGTTCCAACGGTCCTCGGAGCCCTCCTGGTTCACACGCGGGTCGAGGCCGGACGGGGACTGAATGAGACCGGCGAGCATGGCGCCTTCCTCCGGAGTGAGATCCTTGGCGTCCTTATCAAAGTAGGCGTTGGACGCTGCCTGGATGCCGTAGGCATTGCGGCCGAAGTACACGGTGTTGAGGTAGGCATTGAGAATATCCTTCTTATCCCACTCATTGGTCATCTTCACCGAGTAGATGAGCTCGCGAATCTTGCGCACGTAGGAGTATTCGTTGCCCACCAGCGTGTTTTTCACATACTGCTGGGTAATGGTGGAACCGCCGCCAGCATCTTCATTGCCGGTTACCTTACCCACCACGGCTCGGCCGAGGCCGGTGAAGGAGAAGCCGGAGTTATCCCAGAAGTCACGGTCCTCCGCGGCCAGCACGGAGTCCTGCACATATTCCGGGATTTCATCCAGCTTCACGTGGGTGCGGTTGCCTTCCGGCGGCACCAGGCGGGCGAGCTGGGTCTGATTATCGCCCGCGTAGATGGTGGAGACTTGGTTATTGGCTAGGTCCTTGGGCTCCGGAACGGTGTATTGCGAGTATGCGTAAGCAAAAAGTCCTGCGGGCAATGCCACAAAGACCAGTAGGATCGCCAAAACGACCCACGGCCAGATGCGGCGCTTCTTTGTCGCCTGCTTTTTGCTGGGGCGAGCCACTTTAGTGGACTTGCCGGTAGATTCCTTCTCGGTCACTGATTCGTGTCCTCATTCATCCCTGATCACAAACTAAATAATTGCAGCTTACTGCCTAACGCGGTGTGCCGGAAACTAACACGCGTTGAAAGCAGTAGCAGAACGCAACAAGTGGTTCCACCGGCACTGGCGGCATACCTCCACCTCGTGCACCGTAAACTCCAAGCCCTCGGCGACAAACTCCGCTATTTCTTTCTCACTGCGCGCGCTCCCGGCGCGGCGGCCGAGATTCTCGCCATAGACCCAGCGTGTGAGCCGCAAAGGCTCGCCGCACACGGGGCATTCCTTATCCATGGTGCGCCCGTGGTGCTCAGCTGCGGCGCGCAGCAAAAAATCGGCATCGCACACGTCCTCCCGCGTGAGCTGCCCGGCGCGAAATTCACGCAGGTGGTGGGCGCGCTCCCATTCGTGGGAGAGCACGTGCTTATAGGCAACGGAATTCACCCGGATCATCCTAATTACCTCTTCTTGATCGATCCACATGGTGTTATGCCACCGTAGGGCATAATTTTTGACTTAGTCTTGCGCAGTCACTGACAGCCACAACTCATGGAGTTAAAGGAGTAGACCGTGTCCGAAAAAGTAAAGGTCGCCATCGTGGGCGTCGGCAACTGCGCCACGTCCCTCATTGAAGGCGTGGAGTTTTATCGCAACGCCGCGGCCGATGCAGATATTCCCGGTTTGATGCACGCCCAGTTTGGCCCGTACCACGTAGGCGATGTGGAATTCGTTGCCGCCTTCGACGTGGATGCGGACAAGGTAGGCAAGGACCTAGCGGAGGCTACGCGCAGCTCTCGCAACTGCACCATTTCCATTACCGACGTCCCTGAGCTGGGCGTTACCGTGCAGCGCGGTCCTACCCTGGACGGCCTCGGCCGGTACTACCAAGAATCCATCGCGGAATCGGAAGCTCCGCTTGCCGACGTCCCCGCCATACTCCGCCAGTCCGGCGCCGACGTCGTAGTCTCCTACCTGCCGGTGGGCTCTGAAGAAGCGGATAAGTTCTACGCCCAGGCGGCCATCGATGCTGGCTGCGCCTTTGTCAATGCCTTGCCGGTTTTTATTGCCTCTGATCCTGTATGGGCGAAGAAGTTCGAAGACGCCGGGCTGCCCATCGTAGGCGATGATATTAAGTCCCAGGTGGGCGCCACCATTACTCACCGCGTCATGGCGAAGCTCTTTGAAGACCGCGGCGTGCGCTTGGAGCGCACCATGCAGCTTAATGTGGGCGGCAATATGGATTTTAAGAATATGCTCGAGCGCGAGCGCCTCGAATCCAAAAAGATCTCCAAGACGCAGGCCGTAACCTCTAACCTGCACAACTCGCCCATCGCTGGCAAGCGGGAGGACCGCAACGTCCACATCGGGCCTTCCGATTACGTGGAATGGCTCGATGATCGCAAATGGGCCTATGTCCGCTTGGAAGGCTCTGCCTTTGGCGAAGTACCTCTGAACTTGGAGTACAAACTGGAGGTCTGGGACTCGCCTAACTCCGCCGGCATCATTATTGATGCGGTGCGTGCCGCCAAGATTGCCCTCGACCGCGGGGTGGCGGGCCCGGTACTGGCTGCCTCGTCCTACTTGATGAAATCCCCGCCGGTACAAAAGGCCGATGACGTGGCGCGCGCCGAGTTAGAAGACTTTATTGCCGGAAACTAATTTTTTAACTTCCGAACTACCGCACAGGGAAAACGGGCTATACAATCGTTTTCTATGACGCAGCAACATGAGGAGAAGGGCCCCGCTCAATCCCCGTCTACGTACGAGGATGCCGTCGAGGTCGCGCGTTCCATCCAGCCGTCGCTCAATAAGCTCATTCTTATTTTCCAGCGCACGGCGGAGGGCTCTTCACTGACCACCTCCCAGGTGTCCATCATGAACCAGCTGCGTATGCGCGGACCGTCGCGCGTTTCCACTATCGCGCAGGCAGAGCTTATCCGCATGCCCACCGCCTCCAACGCGCTCTACCAGCTAGAGCGCCGCGGCTACGTGGAACGCCACCGCGATGAAGAGGACCGCCGCGGCGTCTTGGTAGCACTGACGCAACTAGGCGAATCCGAACTAGCCATCGTCTCGCAGCAGCGCGCTTCCGCCCTAGCAGAAATCATGCGGTGGCTCGAGCCGAAGGATTTGGAGACCGCGAACGACGTTGCCACCGTCATCTCCAAGCTGGCTGATGTCTATCGCCCCACAATGAACGGCGAACAGCGCTAGTTTTGCCCGCGGTGATTTCATTTTTCTTGGCCTTAACGTGATAATTGAGAAAACGAAAACCGTAATCTCTCACTAGTTCACTCCGTATGGCAACTGATTCTTCCGATGGGCATCTGCCGGCCTTGAGCAAGGGTTCGGCCGATAAACCCCTTCGTATTCTCATTTCTTGGAGCCCTTCTTCCTCCGGCACCGAGGCGCTTGATTGCGCCGCGTGGCTCTCCCGCACCGCAGAAATCCAAGTACGCGTCATCTCTACCGTATTCCAGCCGTGGACTACTACTTCTCTCAACAAACTCGGCGGAAAATATAAAAAATGGTTTAAAGGACAAAAGGAGGCCTGCGCCACAGCTACCCGTGCCGCCCTCGATGAAGCCGGCGTGCCGCGTAGCTGCTGGGATGAGAAACCCTCCCTATTGGTCGACGGCCCTTCGCGCCCCCATCTGCTGACGGAAATGGCCAAGAAGTTCGAGGCAGACCTCATCATTTTGGGGCCCAACCAGGCTGCACCGAAGGGACGTTTCTTCGCCGGATCTACGGCCGATACCTTGCTGCATTATTCTCCTCAGCCGTTGGGTTTGGTGCCCCGCAAGGTAAAGCTGTCCAAGCACGGCGTCACCCGCTTTAACTTTGCCATTACTGAACGCAGCCCGCGCGAAGATCATGAGATGCTCGCCGCAGCCGAGCTTGCCAATCGCTGGAACCTGCCGCTGCGCCTGCTGGCCTTTTCGGCAAAGGGACTGCTCAATACGCCGTCCAAGGATAAGCACGATATGGCGCTCGAGCTGGCGGCGGAGTGGCTCGAGGATTCCCTAGCCATGCTGGACCGCGCCCGCGATTGCATTCAAGAAAAATTCCCCGAGCTGGATGTCACTTCTGAAATTGGTTCCGGCGCGGGCTGGGGCGGCGCGGTGGATTCGCTCAAGTGGAAGAAGGGCGATCTGATGCTCATGTCCTCCACCCCGCAGGGCCCCATCGCCCGCGTGTTCTTGGGTTCTACCGCCACGGAGCTGCTGCCGCATATTCGGGTGCCTATCTTGGTCCACCCATCCTGCGGTTAGGATTGGGGCATGAGCCTGCGACCAGAGCATCCCGAAAACGATCTGACCTCCGATGCGGATTATGCCAATCTGCGCCGCCCGGAACCGCGGAGCTTTGATGAGCTGGCCGATGAACCGGACCCCTTAGAGGTTGCTGCCGCCAACCGCCGCTCTACCCGCCAGGCTGTCTGGTACATGATCGGTGTTTTGGTTCTCTCCGCGCTTTATGGTTTCGCGGTCGCGCTCGTCACCCGGCTAACGGGTGGTCCATTGTGTGAGGACGGCACCGCCGCGTGGCTCTGCACCGACGGGCAGCGCACCTTCTTTAGCCTGACCACCCCGATCATTCCGTTCTTCGGCATGATCGGCTGCGCCATCATCATGGTGCGCAAGCTGCACCGCTATCTGCGGTGGCGCAGTTGGATGGCCATTTTCTGGATAATGGCCTGCAATTTCATGCTGTGGACCATTACCGATATCCAGCTGTTCCTCATAGACTCGGCCGCCGCGTAGAAACTTTCCGCCTCCCTATGATCCTCCTGCTTGATAATTACGATTCTTATACCTTCAACCTTGCCCACCTCATCGCGGAGGTAGCCGGACGCGAACCACTCGTCGTCGCCGCCGGTGAAGCGGAAGGGCTGGCCGAGCGCGTCCATGGGGGCGAATTTTCCCACGTGGTGATCTCTCCTGGCCCGGGCACGCCGGAACGCGAAGAGGATTTCGGTGCTGCCCGGGGCATTATCGCCGCCGCGGCCGCGGCCGAGATTCCGGTGCTGGGCGTATGCCTTGGCCACCAGGGGCTAGGTCTGCTAGCCGGAGCCCAGGTATCGCCGGCGCCGCAGCCGCGCCACGGTTTCGTCTCCACCATCCGTCACTCGGGCGAAGGTATCTTTGCCGGAATCCCGCAACACTTCGAGGTGGTGCGCTACCACTCCCTGCATATAGAGGAGGCCCCCGGTATCACCGTCCATGCCCGCAGCGAAGACGGCGTCATCCAAGCCCTCAAGGTCGATGGCTTGCCGCACTGGGGCGTGCAATTCCACCCCGAGTCGGTCCTCACGCAATACGGCCGGGATATTATGCGCAACTTCCTGGGCGGGTTTCGCCTGCTCCACCGGGAGGTGCCCGGCGCGGTGGACTGCCCGCGGGTCTTTGCCGCCCTGCGGGCCGAGGGCAACGATGCCTTCTTCCTCGACTCCGCGGATCCCCGCGGGCGCTATTCCATCCTCGGCGATACCGCGGGAGCGTTGAGTCGCTCTTTCCGCTACCAGCTTGGCGACGCCCCCGATATCCTCACCCTCCTCGACCGCGAGCTCGCCACCCGCATCATCGATGCACCGGCCCTCCCGTTTACCGGCGGGGCCATCGGGTACCTAGGCTACGAGTGCGCCCAGTTAACGCTGCCGATTGAGCTAAACCACCGCTCACCGTATCCAGATGCCTATTTTGTGCGGCCGCAGTCCTTCATCGTCTATGACCACCACGCAGAAACAGCGCACCTGTGCTGCCTTGCCGGTGACGGCGCCGAGCAATTGCTGAACCGTCTGGAAGCCGCCTTGGCCGCAGAGGAATCACGGTCCAGGGGGGAGGACAGTGGGGCGTCGCTAAGCGCGGGCTCTTGGCGCAGCCCCGGCTACCTGGAGCGGATTAAGCGCGCCCAAGAATTCCTGCACGCCGGCGAAAGCTACGAGGTCTGCCTGACCGATACCTACTCGGCCGCAGCCGAGGGGGAGCTCTATCCCCAACTGCGCTCGCACAATCCCTCTCCCTACGCCGCGCACCTCGTCTTCGATGGTGTGGAGGTCTGCAGCGCCTCGCCCGAGCGCTTCCTCACCGTGCGCGGCCGTAAGGTAGAGGCCAAGCCGATTAAGGGCACTATCTCGGCCGACCAGGATCCCGCGCTGCTGACCACGGACCCGAAGACACGCGCCGAAAACCTCATGATCGTCGACCTACTGCGCAATGACCTCTCCCGAGTGTGTGAGCCCGGCAGCGTGCGCGTGCCCAAGTTGATGCAGGTAGAAAGCTATGCCACCGTCCATCAGTTGGTCTCCACCATTACCGGGCAACTGCGCGCCAGTGCCACCGCGGTCGATGCCCTCCGCGCCACCTTTCCTCCCGGATCGATGACAGGCGCGCCGAAGCTGCGTACCTGCGAGATCATTGACCAACTCGAAACGGGACCGCGCGGTGTGTACTCCGGCGTGGTGGGCTACCTGGGGTTTGACGGTCAATCCGATCTCAGCGTGGTTATCCGCACGGCCGTGCGGGCGGCCGGTGAGGTCACCATCGGTGCCGGCGGAGCCATCGTCCTAGATTCGGATCCGGCCGCCGAGCTGGAGGAGCGTAACCTCAAGGCCCAATCCGTATTGGGGGCGTGGCAATGAGCACCTACCTCTGGCACGAAAGCAGCTTCATTCCAAGCCAAGCCCACCCCGGCCCCTTTGACGTGGCGGACTCTTGGCGGATGCTTGCCAACACCCACTCCAATGCCCTCCCCCTGCACCTCCGGCGCTTCGAGTCAGTGGCCGGCCCACTTCCCACCGGCTTCGTACCCGCGATGCTGCAGCTTGTGGGCCCCGGCGATCTCTTCCCCCGCATCTCGCTAGCCGGCGGACACCTGCGCCTCGATATTCGCCCCGCACCCCCTGCACGCAGAACCACCCGGCTGACCTATGTGCAAGCCCCAGACCCGCGCACGCAGCCTTTGGTCAAGGGCCCCGACTTCCCAGCGCTGGCAGGCTTCCGCGCCGAATACCAAGCAGACGGTACCGATGACACCGCCATCGTTGATGCCTCCGGCGCCATGGTGGAGACCACCACCGGCGCGCTCGTCGCTTGGGATGGGGAGACGCTCATCCTCCCCACCGGACTGGCGCTGCCTAGCATCACGCTGCGCCAAGTTGCCCGGCGCGCCTCAGACCTTGGAATTCACACCGAAACGCGCCCCATCACCCCCGCGCTCGCCGCCGAGTGCCCCCTGTGGTTCCTCAACTCGCTCCACGGCATAAGCCCGGTTAGCGAACTACACGCCCCCACCGGTGTCATCCATCCACCGCACAGCCCGCATACCACCGGGTGGCAGCAAAGGTGGTGGGGCTGCTTTCGCAGGGAAACGGCGCGCGACTAGCTCTCCTGCTTGGCTAGCTGCGCTGCCACTTCGGCGCAATCCGGCCGACCGCAATGCTGCGTTTCTACATGCTGGATGCAGTCATCACAGATGAGCACCTGCTGGCGGCAGGTATCTTCATTGATGCAATTGTGGAAGGTATTCGTGCCCTTACCGCAGTGCACGCAGTGGCCGAGCTGAATGAAGCCGGGGTCTTGGAGTCCTTGGCCAAACTCGTGGTGCATGCGCTTATCAAAGACATACATGGAGCCTTCCCACAGGCCATCATTGCCGTACTTTTCGCCGTAGCGCACGATGCCGCCATCGATCTGGTAGACCTCTTTGAAGCCACGGTTCTTCATCAACGAGGACAGGATCTCGCAGCGAATGCCACCAGTGCAGTAGGACACCACCGGCTTATCCTTCATCCAGTCATACTTGCCGGACTCGATTTCTTCGATGAAATCATGCGTGGTTTTCACATCGGGCACGACGGCATTTTTAAACTTGCCAATCTCCGCTTCCATGGCGTTGCGGCCGTCAAAGAAAACGACCTCCTCGCCACGTTCTTCTACCAGCTTATTTACCTCTTCTGGCTTGAGGTGCACGCCGCCGCCAACGACGCCGTTTTCATCCACCTTCAGCTCGCCCGGCGCGCCAAAAGCCACGATTTCATCGCGTACCTTGACCGAAAGCCGCGGGAAGTCATCCGCGCCGCCTTCGGACCACTTGAACTGCATGCGCTTAAAGCCGGGGTATTCCTTGGTCTGGCGGACGTAGCGCTTGCAGGCTTCCATATCGCCGCCAACGGTGCCGTTGATGCCATGCTCGGAAATGAGGATGCGCCCCTTGAGCCCCAGGGACTCGCACAGGGTGCGCTGCCACAGCATGATTGCGGTGGGATCTTCGATGGGGGTAAAGCAGTAATATAGGAGAACTTTGCCAATAGTCACGCCCTAATCTTAGGCCCGCAGCTGCGCAGATCCCCAATCTTGTAGCTCTCCCTTATATGACTGCGGCCCCTCCAGCACAAGCTGAAAGGGCCGAATCTTGAGCATGCAGAAGTTAGCGCTTTTGGTAAAGCGCCTTCTTGCGGGCAAAGACTGGGTCAGAGGTCACGAGCACGCCAAGGTTGCGGAAGATTCCCTCATCCACAGAACCCAGGATGGTGGTGGTGTGGACGTCGCAACCAGCAAGTTCCTTGATCTGCTCCAGCGCCTTGCGGGCATTGTCATCTTTCGCCGCAGACACGGACAAGGCGATCAGCACCTCGTCGGTGTGCAGGCGTGGATTCTTGGAACCCAGGTGCTTGGTCTTGAGCGTTTGAATCGGCTCGATGGACTCGGGCGACAGCAGGTGGATATCGTCATCGATGCCCGCCAGGTGTTTTAGCGCATTAAGCAGCATAGCTGCAGAACAACCCAGCAATGGCGAGGTGCGGCCGGTGATCATGGTGCCGTCGTGCAGCTGCATAGCAGAGGCAGGCTCGCCGGTTTCTTCCGCACGCTGGCGAGCAGGCGCCACCACAGGGCGATCCTCAACCTTGATGCCGGCCTTGGCCATGATGACGGCGGCTCGCTCGGACTGCTCGGTGCCCAAGCCGGCACGCGCCTCTTCCACCTGCGCTTTGAAGTAGCGGCGGATGATTTCTTGTTGGGCGGCAGCACGGCACACGGCGTCATCAGTAATGCAGAAGCCGGCCATATTCACGCCCATGTCCGTTGGAGACTGGTATGGCGTGGTGCCGGTGAGCTTTTCCAAAAGCGTGCGCAGCAGCGGGAATGCTTCCACATCGCGGTTGTAGTTCACGGTGGATTCGCCGTGGGCGGACAGGTGGAAGTGGTCAATAATATTGGAATCATTGAGGTCTACCGTGGCGGCCTCATAGGCCAGGTTCACGGGGTGTTCCAGGGGGAGATTCCAAATAGGGAAGGTTTCAAACTTGGCGTATCCGGCGTTATTGCCGCGCTGATGCTCGTGGTAGACCTGCGAAAGCGCAGTAGCCAGCTTGCCGGAGCCGGGGCCCGGCGCGGTGACCACGACGAGGTCGCGGGAGGTTTCCGCAAACTCATTACGGCCAAAACCTTCTTCGGACACGATGAGGTCCGTATTGGTGGGGTAACCAGGGATAACGCGGTGGCGCGCCACCTTGAGCCCGAGGCGCTCTGCCTTGTCGATAAAGGCTTCGGCTTGGGAGTTGCCTTCCTCCAGCTGGGTCATGACGATGTTTTCTACCAAGAATCCGCGGCTGCGGAATACGTCCACCAGGCGCAGCAGGTCATCTTCATAAAGAATGCCCAGGTCCGCGCGCACCTTCTGGCGGGAGATATCTTTCGCGTTGATGCAGATGAGGATCTCTACGTCTTCTTTGATGCGCTCCAGCATCGCGATTTTATTGTCTGGGGTGAAGCCGGGCAGCACGCGGGAGGCGTGCATATCGTCAAAAAGCTTGCCGCCCATCTCTAGGTAGAGTTTGCCGCCGATTTCCTCGCGGCGGGCGTGGATGTGCTTCGACTGCAGCTCGATGTATTTCTCGCGGTCAAAGCCGATTTTTTGCGTCATGATTTGAAAGCCTTCCCCTGAGTTAAATCATTCCGCATTTCGAGTTTACGCTATTGTCACCTCCCGAATAAGTGGGCTGGTTAGCGGCAGGTTTGGCCAAAAATTCTTCCCGGTTAGACTGAGTTCTATGCCTGAAGGTCACGTCATCCACCGCCTAGCTAATAAATTCAACGCCGATTTTCGCGGCATGCCGCTGCGCGTGACCAGCCCGCAGGGGCGCTTCGCAGCGGAGGCGGAGCTTCTCGATGGCGAGCGCATCGAGCTGGCAGAGACTCACGGCAAGCACCTTTTCGTGCACTTTAGCGCCCAGGATCCGCGCCATATCCTCTATATTCACCTAGGCCTGATTGGCAAGCTGCGCTTCGAGCCCCGCGCGGAAGTAGGCGGACAGATCCGGGTGCGCATCGATAATGGCACCGAGGCCGCCAACCTGCGCGGACCGCAGTTTTGCCGCCTGCTCACTGAAGAGGAGTTCCGCGCACAGCTAGCCAAGGTAGGCCAAGACCCGCTGCGCACGGACGCCGACGTGGAGGCGCTCTGGGCCAAAGTGCATAAATCGCGCCGCAGCATCGGCTCCCTCATGATGGATCAGCACCTTTATGCCGGCGTGGGCAATATCTACCGGGCCGAGACCCTCTTTCGCCACAGCCTCTCCCCTTTCCTCCCGGGCCGGGACGTTTCCCGTGAAACCTTTGAGGCCACGTGGGCGGACTTGGTGGATCTCATGGAATACGGAGTGGAGCACGGCCGCATCGATACCGTGCGGCCCGAGCACTCTCCCGAGGCCATGGGCCGCGAACCGCGCAAGGATGACCACGGCGGCGAGGTCTACGTCTATCGCCGCGCCGGCCTACCTTGCTATATCTGCGGCACCCCGGTGGCAGAAAAGGTCATGGAGGGACGCAACCTATTTTGGTGTCCGACCTGCCAACCGACTCCTTAAAAGCCTATCCTGGCGAACATGCGACATGCCTATAGCGTTGCCGCCGTTCGCGCGGCAGAGCGTTCCCTTCTAGCCCAGCAGAACTTTGACGATGAGCTCATGCGCTTGGCCGCACGAGGCGTGGCGGCCACGGCCGCGAGCATGCTCGGCTCTTATCGGCGCGTAACTATCCTTGTCGGACCAGGCGGCAACGGCGGCGATGGCCTCTATGCTGGCGCTTTCTTGGCGGAGGAAGGCTATTCAGTAGTGGCTATCCTCGCGGCGGATGCCGCACACGAACCCGCGCTAGACGCATTTGCCACGGCCGGCGGAACCATAGCGCACGACCTAAGAAACGCCGATCTGCTTATCGACGCCGTCGCCGGCCTGGCCTCCACCCGCGGCCTTTCCGGTGCCCCACTGAGGGCCTATACCGAGGCCAAGAAGCGTGGGGTGCCGGTATTAGCTGTGGACATACCCTCGGGCATTAACGCCGATACCGGCGTGACTGCAGCCGATGCCGTAGAGGCAGACGTGACCATTAGCTTTGGCTGGGCCCGCGCCGGACATATCTTTGCCCCGGCATGCGGTGGGGTGGTGCTCTGCGATCTGCTCCTGCCCGGCACCCCGCGCTCCTTTGCAGAAGAGCTTTTCGCTACCGCGGAGCCGGTGGGCTATATCGCCAACGAACCCACCATCCCCTTGCCCTACCGGTGGCCGACCGAGCCGGTGCTTTCCGGAGCACAAGGCCTAGTCACCGCCCCGAAGCCGGTGGGCTGCACTGGACCAATCCTGGATCCGACTCCGGGGGCGAAAAGCACCAAGTACACCGGCGGGGTGACCGCGGTATGTGCTGGCAGCAGCACCTTTCCCGGCGCGGGCATTCTCGCCGCCACGGGCGCGGTGCGCGCCACGCCATCTATGGTTCGCGTCGTGGGCAATGACTCCGTAGTCACGAACCTGCCGGAGGTAGTGCCCCATGCCAGCGCCCAAGAAAAAGTCCACGCCCAAGCCTGGGTTGTAGGCCCAGGGCGAGGCACCGGACCGGAGGCGGCCGCCGAATTGCGCGCCGTGCTAGAACGTGGACTGCCCACGATTATCGACGCCGATGCGCTCACCGTGCTCTCGACCGACGGCGATCTACGCGAACTCGTACGCGATCATCCCTGCGCCGTCCTGACCCCGCATGCCGGGGAATTTGAGCGGCTCTACGCGGCAACTTTCGGCCGCGAACTTGATCTTTCGAAGGGACTCGGGGTGCGCCTGCGCGAGCTTTCCGACGCGCTCGACTGCTTCATCCTGCACAAGGGCCGGATCACCACGGTCACGGCCCCAGGCCAGAAGATTTATGGCATGAACGCTGGGCATTCTTACGCAGCCACCGCCGGTTCTGGTGACGTGCTCTCTGGCATCCTCGGCGCCACGCTCGCGCAAGTAGATGCCGCCGAGGCGGATGCGGAGACGATAATTATGGAAATCCTGCACGCCGCGGCCATCCACCAACACGCGGCAGCCATTGCCGCCCACACCCCAGACGGCTTTGGCCTATGCTCCGCCTCCCAGATTGCCGCAGCCGTGCCGCAGGCAATCGCACGGCTACTAGTAATGCAGCGCTAGCCGAGCGCAGAGACCTTCTCCTGCTCGGAGACGTGGCCGTCCTTGACCTCCACCACGCGATCAGCGAAGTTCAGCAGGGAGCGGTCGTGGGTCACCAGCACGGTGGCGGTGTTCATCTCCTGGGTGACATCGCGCAAGAGGCGGATGATCTCCTGCGAAAGGTGGGAATCAAGCGCAGAGGTAGGCTCATCGGCCAAGAGCAGGTCTGGCTGCTCCATCAGCGCCCGGGCGATATTGACGCGTTGGCGCTGACCACCGGACAACTGACCCATGCGTCGATTGCCCATTCCTGCCAGGCCGACAAACTCCAATAACTCATCGGCGCGCTGCGGACGCAGCTTGCGGCCAGCGATGTGGTCCATAATAAGCAGCTGGTCGCGCACATTGAGCGAGGACAGCAGGTTGGCCTGCTGGAAGATGATGGAGCGGGTACCGTCCACGTGTACGGAACCGGAGTCTGGGGTGATGAGGCCTGCAGCTACGGACAGCAGCGTGGACTTGCCAGACCCTGACTCACCCACGATGGCGGTAAGCGTATTGGATTCGGCGATGAGGGAGGCTTCGGCAAGCGCAGTAGTCGTGGTCTCACCGTCCTGGTAGGTCACGGTGGCGTTGCGGATATCAAGAATGGTGGACATGTTAAGCATTTCCTCCAAGGGCATCGAGTGGGTTGGCTTTAGCTACGCGGCGGGTAGCAATAAGGGCTCCAGCCATGCCGAGGGCCCAGATGCCAACCGCGGGAACGGCGATGGTGCGCAGGGAAACATCAAAGGGCACGGTGCCGGAAGCAAGCGCGCCGAGCACCCAACCAACGACGGCGCCCGCAATAGTGCCGGCGGCCAAGATGATGGCAGCCTGTGCCAGGGCATCGCGCAAGAGGTAACGCACGGTGGCGCCAAGCGCGCGCAGGATGGACAGGTCGCGGGTGCGCTGGATGGTCCATACGGTCAGGAAAGCGACGGTAACCAGCGCGGAGATGCCGTACAAGAAGCCCTGCATGCTAAGCAGCGAGCCGCGTTCAGACTGATAGGCCGCCAAGCCGGAGAAGGACTTAGACATCTTTACGGAGCCAGGAACCTCTTGTTTATATAGCGCTGCCGTACCAATCACGCCCTGCGGAGCGTGGCTGATGCGCTGCCAGGTTTCGGTAGATACCCATACCACCTCGGAATGTGCATACATCGTCTCTGAGACGGTGCCCTCCACCGAAAAATCGGCGCCACTTAGGGTGACGGTATCAGCCCCGTCGATGGACTCTGGCAGGAGCACGCCCTGCTCCGGAATGGTCCTATCGCTACCCGGAACCTGGGTGCCGGCCGGCAGGCTGAGGACGGCAACGCCGCCGTGCCCCTCCAGCTTGGTCTGCGCTACGCCGAAGGGAATGCCGTCGCTGGCGATATCGCCGGCGTGCATCTCGGATTCACTAAAGGAGGGTTCCTCGGTGGAGAAGGAGATATATGGGTATTCCTTTTCCAGGGACTCCAACGCGGAAGTATTTTGCTTGGACAGGCCCTCCGTCAGGCCGGAGAGCATCACGAGCAGAAGGGTAATGAGCGCTACCGTGCCGCCGATGAGCGCGAAACGGCCGCGCGCTGTGGTGATTTCTCTGATTGCTAGGAACATGGTTCTATATTCGCTTTGCGCAGGTCAGAAGTAATCGGCCAGCTCGCTGAACCTCCACTCAACCAAGTGGTTGATTCACGGTCCACCCGTACGCGGATATCCTGGATGGTTGTGTTTAAAGGACAAAAATTATGGGTCTATGGCCTGCACGCCATGTTCGCGTTTCTGCTGGTCTTCGGCGTGGCGCGCGCCTATGTGGATGACCGGCTCGATGCCCGGGTGATCGCCTTAGCCATCGCCCTCGCCGTGGTCTATGCCGCACAGCGTTGGCTGCCCACATGGTTATGGCTGGGTGGGCTATGCCTGCTGTGGCTGGGCCTGATGGTGCATGCGCAGGATTTCATGTGGCTGGAATTCCCGCTCATTTTTGTCTTTCTGCGTGCCCTGCCCACCGTGCCTGGGTTAGTCTCCATCGCCGCGCTGTGGGCAGCAGCGGCATTCATTCCCGCCTGGCTGCACCCCGAAGGCTGGTCCATCGCTGCGGCCGTGGGGCCGCTTATCGGTACCGCCTTTGCAGCCACGGTCTTTTTCATCCAGCGGCGTCTGCAGGCAGAGGCGGCGCACCACAGGGACATAGCCAAGCAGCTGCGCGAAACCCAAGCCGAACTGGCCGCCAGCGAGCACCAAGCCGGCCGGCTAGAGGAGCGTGAGCGCCTCTCTCGCGAGATCCATGACACCGTCGCGCAAGGCCTCAGCTCCATCTTGTTGCTCTCCCGCGCAGCCCGTGGCACCGATGATCCCTGCACCAAAGAAGAGCAGCTGGCGGTCATCGAGGATGTCGCGAGCGAGAATCTGGCCGAAGCCCGCCGCTTTGTCCGCGAACTAGCCGGCCCGGATGAGCGACTGGAAACCCAGCTCACTTCCCTGCTGTCCCAGATGCGCAGCCGCGTGAAAGCCTTGGGAGAAGAAACCACCTTCGAACTGGTGGTATCTGGAAGTGGCAAGGTGCCCAGCCGAATCAAAGAGATCATCGTACGCGCAGCCCAGGAGGGCCTTAATAACGTCATCAAACACGCCCACGCCTCGCGCGCCGTGGTCACGCTCGGGCTTTTCGAAGATGCGGTTACCCTGGACGTCGTTGATAATGGATGCGGACTATCCGCCTCCCCTCGCCCCAGCGGCAGGGACCATGGTTTTGGGCTCAACGGCCTCCGCGGCCGCGTGGAAGCTGTGGGCGGGACCATGAACCTAGAATCGGGCGAAGGCACCGCCCTGGCCGTCCGTATCCCGCTGAAGGAGAAAAGCAATGGTTAATGTCATGCTGATTGATGATCACCCCGTGGTCCGCGCCGGCCTGCGCGCCATCCTCAATACCTTCTCCGATGTCGAGGTTGTCATGGAAGGCTCTACCGGCGCGGATGTGGATAAGCTCTTTACTGACGACGCCCCACAAGTAGACGCCGTGGTCTGCGATATCCAGATGCCCGGCATGGATGGCATCGCGGCCACCAAGCGGGTGGTGGAGGCCGGCGGCCCACCGGTACTCATCCTCACCACCTATGACACGCAGGCCGATATCCTTGCCGCCGTAGAGGCCGGCGCGATGGGCTATCTGCTTAAAGATTCCCCCGAGCAGGCGCTGCACGAAGCCGTGCTCAATACCGCCGCGCGCCGCCGCACCCTAGCGCCGGAGGTTGTGGATCTCCTCGCCCAGCGCGTGGGCCGGCCACAAGAATCGCTGTCCACCCGCGAACTGGAAATCTTGCAGGCGCTATCTAGCGGTGCCTCTAATAAGGAGCTCGCCAAGCAACTTTTCATTTCTGAAGCCACGGTCAAAACCCACCTCATCCACATTTTTCAGAAGTTGGGTGTGGAAACCCGCACCGCCGCGGTGACCGTGGCGCGAGAGAGGAAGCTCATCTAATGCTGGACTGCATAGTCATCGGCGCCGGCCAGGCAGGCCTTGCGGTGGGTTATTACCTGCGCAAGAAAGGCCTGGATTTTGTCATTCTAGACGCTGAGCCCGGCCCCGGCGCGGCCTGGCGCCATACCTGGCCCTCGCTCACGCTCTTTAGCAATTCCGCCTCCTCCAACCTGCCTGGGTGGCCCATGCCCCACCACGAGGGCTTTCCGCCCGCCATCCACGTTATTGATTATTTTGCGCGTTATGAGAAGCGCTATGAACTGCCCATTCGCCGGCCGGTCACAGTGGATGAAGTTACCCATGACGGCGCGTGTTTCCATGTCTTTGCCGGTAAAAAGCAGCTGACCGCGCGCACAGTCGTAGCAGCCACGGGTACGTGGTCCGCTCCCTTTATCCCCTACTACCCCGGTACTTTTGACGGGAGGCAATGGCATTCCGCCTTCTATCCAGGCCCCGCGGACTTTGCCGGATCTACCGTGGCGGTCGTCGGCGCGGCCAATTCCGGTGCCCAAATCGCGGCCGATCTCCTGCTCTCCGGCGTGGAGACAACCTGGTATACCCGCAGCTCCCCGCGGTGGATGCCCGACGACGTTGACGGCCGCGTGCTCTTTCAGCGCAATCGCGCCCGCCTCAACGCCATGCTCCGCGGCGAACCAGACCCCGGCGCAGATACCAATTTGGGCGATATCGTAATGGTCCCACCGGTCCTACGCGCACGGGATTCCGGGCTCTTGCAGGCCACTCCAATGTTTTCTTCCCTCGATGAGGTCAACACAGACCACCTCATCTGGTGCACCGGTTTCCGGCCTGCCCTCCGGCCCATCCGCGGGCTCCTTGATGGCACCTCCCCCACCGTCGACGGCCTCTTCCTCGTGGGTTACGGCACGTGGACCGGACCCGGATCCGCAACCATTACCGGGGTAAGCCCCTTTGCCAAGCAGACCGCGCACGATGTAGCGAATATATGTGACTAAAGCTATAGGTTTGTCCCAACTAATTCGATTACACTGCCTTCACACAAAGAGTGCGACACAATTTGGGAAAGCTGGTTTATACATGTCTGCCTGGGATCTCTACGATGACCTCATCGATGCCATTCCCCGTGACATAATGGTCTCCCGCGCCGCCCAAGGCCCGCGGTGGACGCGGGTATACACCGAAAGCCCTAGCTGCGGCATGGCCATGACCATGTCTGCCACCTCTCGCCCGGCCCAGATGCGCGCCGAGTACACCGGCGTTCCTCTACGCGCCATCGCACAGCTGGCCAAGAGCTGGAATTTCTCGGAGGCTTCCTTCGGCATGGCTGCGCTAAATTCCTACTACGCCACGCCTTCTGTAGCCGATGAGCATGGTTTTACGCTTGTCGACTCCCCCTGGCCCCACTTCTTTGATCCCTTCCGCAACGACGTCGCGGGGAAGAAGGTCGCGGTCATTGGCCACTTTCCTTTTGCACCCAAGGCACTCAACCAGGCTGCGGATTTTTATATGTTGGAGCGCTCGCTCAATGAGGGCGACTACCCCGATTCCGCCGCCGAATACATCCTGCCCGAGTGCGATTATGTCTTTATTACCGGCTCTGCCTTTGTCAATAAAACCGCTCCCCGCCTGCTCGAGCTCTCCCGCGAGTCCTTCAATGTCGTCCTGGGCCCATCAACTCCCCTAGCCCCTGTACTGCTTGAACACTACGGCGTATCGCAAGTCACCGGCATGGTTTCGTCCAATCCCGCGGGGATGTTTGAGGGCCTAGAGAAGGGTGATTCCCTCGATATGTTCAACTTCGGACACCGAGTCACCCTAGGGCGCTAAACAATCAACCCGGCCAAGATTACAGCAGCGAGAGCACCCAGGCCCGCCGCCGCAGTCCAGCCGATGAAGCGCACAGCTCGCAGCTGCGCCTTAAAACTGCTCCGGCTTACCAGGAACGCACCCAAGGATGCGCCGAGGGTATTGAAGACCAAGTCGTCTACGTCGCTAAATCCCAGCGAGAATACGTATTGGGTAATTTCGATACCCAGGCTGAGCGCCATTGCCAGCAGGATGGTTCCGCCGCGGCCAAAGCGGATGCGCCGCGAATTGTGCCCCATTACTACCAAGCACGCACCGAGCGGCATAAACAGCGCGATATTGCCAAAGGTATTGGTCCACGGACCCCACCACGGATGAGGGTTATTAAAGCCGTTGAACATTTGCAGATCGAGGCTGCGGCGTGCGTGCGCAGACGCATCAACCACACCGGGGATATCTATGAAGGGCTTGCCCACCGTAGCTACTGCGATAGCCACCATGACAACCACGCAGGCTACGGCTGCACTGCGCCACAGCGTGCGCTTAGCAGGCAGTCCACGCGCACCAATCTGGCGCGAGGTGCGGGTGGGCATTGTGGTCATCGTCATGTTATTCAAGTTAACAAGCGAGCCTGAAAAATCCCCGTGATATTCGCTGTTAAATCGCTGCATCACATTTAACGTACGATGGTGAGCATGAGCACTCTACTAGTTACTCGCAACGATGATAAATCCGTCACGACCTCCTTTGAAGAGGGAGAGTTCCTCGGCGAGGGCGACCTTATCGTCGATGTGTCTTATTCTTCGCTGAACTACAAAGACGCCATGGCAATTGCCGGGGATCGTGGTGTCATGCGCACCAGCCCACTGGTTCCGGGCATCGACGTGGTCGGCACCGTTGCCGAGTCCAACGTGGAACGCCTCCCGGTTGGCACCCTGGTAGCTTCCTTCGGTGATGGCCTAGGCGAGTTCCGCCACGGTGGCTACACCCCGAAGCAGCGCGTGAATTCCCAGGCAACCGTCGCCCTGCCCGCGGACTTCACCGCAGAGCAGGCGGCCGCCGTTGGCACCGCGGGCTACACTGCCGCCCTATGCGTTAATTCTCTGCGCGGGCTACCCGATGGTCCAGTTTTGGTCACCGGCGCCACCGGTGGCGTAGGCTCCATCGCTGTGAACCTCCTCTCCAATGCTGGTTACGAGGTTCACGCGATGACCGGCCGCCCGGATGACTACTCCCAGTACCTCCACGAGCTAGGCGCCCACACCATTGTGGACCGCGCCGAATTTACTGAGGCCGGAAAACCCTTGCAGAAGGCAACATATGCCGGTGCGGTTGATACCTCCGGCTCCCACGTCTTGGCTAATGTATTGTCCCGCACTGTGTGGGGCGGCACCGTCGCCTCCACCGGTATGGCCGCCGGCCCAGACCTGCCTACCACCGTCTTGCCGTTCATTCTGCGCAACGTGCACCTCGCCGGCGTTAACTCTGTCGACGCCCCGCTGCACTACCGCCAGAACGCTTGGCAGCTGCTCGCACGCAAGCTGGACCGGTCCATCCTTGAGTCACTGACCAACACGATTCCATTGTCGGCTGTAGTCGAAGAATCCACGTCGCTCCTCGAAGGCACCCACCACGGACGCACCGTTCTTAAGATTTCCTAGGTCCCGCCTAGCCAATCTTCTAAGGCGCCCGCCGTTATAGCGGGTGCCTTTTTACATGCACCGGTCGGCGCGGACAGCTAGCTTTCCGACGTCCCCTCTTTAACTACCGCGCGTAGCAACGTGCGGGAAACCCTGCCCAAGGTTTGTAGGTCTTCATCACTAAGGGTGCCCACCACGATTTCCTCAACTGCAGCGGTATGTCGCTCGATCGCTGCGTTGAAAGCAGCACTTCCCCTTTCCGTCACAGTGACTTCAACTGCACGGGTTCCTAACTCCGGCGCCTCGCGCCTGGAAACCAATTTTCGGGACTCCATGCGCACTAACTGCCGATGCAACCGCGACTTCTCCCACCGAAGCTCCGCCGCCAATTCATGCGGGCGTGTAGAAATCTGGCGCCGGCGATTCAGCACGGCCAAAACCGCGTAGTCTGCCTCGCTCAATCTAGAGCCACTCTGCAGCTCCCCAGAAAGCCGCGCGTGGAGCGCTTCCTGCATGGCAACAAAGTCACCCCACGCCGCACTCTGCTCCACGCGCATCGCATTCCTCCTTTGGTTCTCCTTCTATCAACAGTCTATACTGCAGAGTTGATCTAGCAACTCATTGGCTTACCAGGAGTTGATACACCAACTCCCACTACTGCACAGAGATGTGGGTCTATGAGAACCACAATTTCACAAACCCATACCTTTGCTACCAAAATCGCTTTAATATTCCTTTTGAATATCTATCTGCTGAAACGCACCATTGTTTGAGTGGAAATGTTCTTGCCTTAAAAATTAAATAGTGAAACAAATACTCGCGGCAAAGATGCGAGTGCGAACGGAATGACCGCTCCGGCAGAAAAGACCGCAGCGTTTAGAATGGCAAGCATGGATAAGCTATTTAGCACGTGCGGTTTCGACTTCGCGGATATGGAAGAACTCATTGCGGAGCTACCTAACGACCACGACATGTGGGAGGCGCCCGGATTTGATCGAGTGTTATTCCACGCCGACCCGTCTGGCATGGCGGTTACAGGTATGGAGTACGAAGGGGAGTGGGCCGCAGTTCCTTCCTATCGGGGCGGGGAAGAGGCACCGGGCACGATATATCGCGCAACGCCCTATATCGGCATTGTGGAAACTGGTGATCTACAGTTCGCGGTGCTGGCGGATGCGCCCTTCGCCCTGCCGGCAGGCAATCCAGTTGGAGGAGAAAAGCTCCAGGGACCGGTGCGGCCGGCGGTTGTGGCTTTGAAATACCAGGTAGGGGAGCCGCAAGAGTTTTCCTTAACTTCGCCCGCTACCGAGCGCTTCTACCGGAACTTCAAGCCCAGCATGCTTAACCCGCAGGTAGAGGTAGCGGGAACTATCGGAGGCGTCGCCAAGCACAGCAATGAGCTAGGCACGGGGGAGTTTTGGGTATGCGACCTCGACGGCCTACCGCTGATTGTCAACGAAAAACTGGAGGTCGGCCAGGGGATCCGGGCGCACGGCGTTGCGCTGTGCGCCACGGAATTTTGGGACGAGTAACTACTTGACCACGAGATTGACCATGCGGCCAGGGACGTAGATCTTCTTGACTACGTTCTTACCGTTGGTCAGCTCGGCAATCTTCGCGTCAGCGAGGGCAACGTCAAAGACCGCGTCCTGGTCCGCATCAGCGGCCACGTTGATCCGGGCCTTGACCTTGCCATTGATCTGAACCGGTACCTCGATTTCATCGTCTACCAGGTACTTTTCCTCAAAGGTGGGGAAGGGCTGATAGGTGATGGTCTCGTCATGGCCGAAGCGCTGCCACAGTTCCTCCGCGATATGCGGGGCAATGGGGGAGACCAACTGTGCGATCGGCTCCACAGCGGCGCGCGGGGCCTCGGTGCGGTAGGTCTTGGTCAGGTAGTTGACGTACTCGATGAGCTTGGCCACCACGGTATTGAGCCGCAGGTTCTCGTAATCATCGCGCACGCCTGCGATGGTGCGGTGGAGCTGCTTGAGGTCATCCTCGCTCAAGGCGGCGTCGGTAGTGGCCAGCTCGCCGGTGTCCTCGTTGACAGCTAGGCGCCACAGGCGCTGCAGGAAGCGCTGGGAGCCTACGACGTCCTTGGTAGCCCACGGGCGAGACGTATCCAGCGGCCCCATGGACATCTCGTAAACGCGCAGGGTATCGGCACCGAAGTCGCGGCAAATATCGTCCGGAGCCACGGCATTCTTGAGGGACTTGCCCATCTTGCCGTACTCCTGATTGACCTCTTCGCCGTTGTAGTAGAACTTGCCGTCCTTTTCCTCTACTTCAGCGGCTGGAACGTACACGCCGCGGGCATCCGTGTAGGCATAGGCCTGGATATAGCCTTGGTTGTACAGGCGGCGGTAGGGCTCTTGGGAGCTAACAAAGCCCAGGTCAAAGAGCACCTTATGCCAGAAACGGGAGTAGAGCAGGTGCAGCACGGCGTGCTCGACGCCGCCGACATAGAGGTCCACGCCGCCCGGGTCCTGCGGGCCATGCTGCTCCGGACGCGGGCCAGTCCAGTAGCGCTCGTTCTCGATATCGCAGAATGCCTCATCATTGCGGGGATCGATATAGCGCAACTGGTACCAGGAAGAACCCGCCCACTGCGGCATAACATTGGTATCGCGGAAATAGGTCTGTGGACCGTCGCCCAGATCCAGCTCGACCTCGACCCAGTCGCGCACCTTTGCCAACGGTGGTTGTGGTTCGGAGTCCTTGTCCTCTGGATCAAAGGAAACGGGCTTATAATCCTCTACCTCTGGCAGCTCCACCGGCAGCATGGATTCCGGCAGGGCGTGGGCAAAACCGTCCTTGTCGTAGACGATGGGGAAGGGCTCGCCCCAATAACGCTGGCGGGCGAAGAGCCAATCGCGCAGTTTGTACTGCACCTTTTCGCGGCCGGAGCCGTCCTTTTCCAGCCATTCGATGGCCGCGGCAATGGCCTCGGCCTTGTTCAGGCCGTTGAGGTCCAGGCCCTTGTCGTTGGAGGAATTAACCAGTGCGCCGTCCTCGGTCCAGGCCTCTTCCTCCACGTTTCCGCCAGAGACAACCTCTGTAATTGGTAGGCCGAAAACCTGGGCAAACTCGTAGTCACGGGTGTCGTGCGCCGGAACTGCCATGATGGCGCCAGTGCCGTAACCGGTCAGCACATAGTCCGCGATGAAGATCGGGACCTTCTTGCCAGAGACCGGGTTGGTGGCATAAGTACCCAGGAATACGCCGGTCTTTTCCTTGTTCTCCTGGCGCTCCAGGTCGGACTTGGCGGCAATATCGGTGCGGTAGGACTCCACGGCCTCCTTCGGATCATCGTGGCCATAGGTCCAACGCTCATCCACGTCATCGTCATAAGGGATGGGGGAGAGGAGGGCATCGACAAGCTCATGCTCTGGGGCCAGGACCACGTACTCGGCGCCGAAGAGGGTATCCGGGCGGGTGGTAAAGACCTCGATCTCGTAGCCTTCAGCAGGGAATGAGACCTCTGCGCCGCGGGAACGGCCGATCCAATTGCGCTGCATGGACTTGACTTTGTCCGGCCAATCCAAAAGCTCCAGATCATCCAGCAAGCGATCGGAGTAGGCGGTAATGCGCATCATCCACTGCGAGAGGTTCTTACGGAAGACCGGGAAATTTCCGCGCTCGGACTTACCCTCAGCGGTGACCTCCTCGTTTGCCAGCACAGTACCCAAGCCTGGGCACCAATTCACCGTGGAATTAGACAGGTAGACCAAGCGGAATTCATCGATAGCCGCGGCCTTTTCCTCTTCGGTGAGGTCCTCGTAGTAGCGGCCGTCCTTGGTGGTGCGCTTATTGGCCTCTAGTTCCTTGATGAGCTCTGCAATCGGGCGCGCCTTCTGCTGCTCCTCATCGAACCAAGAGTTATAAATCTGCAGGAAGATCCACTGCGTCCACTTGAAGAACTCTGGATCGGTCGATTCCACGGAGCGGCGCGGATCGTGACCCAAGCCCAACATACCCAGCTGGCGGCGCATGTTTTCAATATTCGCCTCGGTAGTGGTGCGCGGGTGGGTACCGGTCTGAATGGCGTACTGCTCGGCCGGCAGGCCGAAGGCATCGTAGCCCAAGGTGTGCAGCACGTTCTTGCCTAGCATGCGGTTATAGCGGGCGTAAGTATCGGTGGCGATATATCCCAGTGGGTGTCCCACGTGCAGGCCCGCACCGGAAGGGTAAGGGAACATATCCTGCACATTGAGCTTTTCCTTAGGCAACTCGCCCGCATCGGTGGCGAGCTCGCCGACCGGGTTCGGGGCATTAAAGGTGCCATTGTCTTTCCAGTACTGCTGCCAGGTCTTCTCGATCTGGTTCGCCAGCTCCGGGGTATAGCGGTACGAAGTGGAATCGCTCTGGGTAGTCATAATCACACAGTGTAATAGCCGCATCCCGGCGCGGGGTAGTTCGCTACGCTTTCCGCGTTCCGCAGGGCACGCACATCCAAAATCCCCGCCGTATTCGCCCCCGGTTTTCGCATCATTTCCGCCGCCCGCAGCCAAAATGCGGATCTGCATGAAAATGATCTAGGCTGGGGTAAATGAGCCAGGAGAAGTTTCGCAGCCAGCTATCATCTTTTGCAGACGCAGCGGTTTTTCAGGGGATTCCGCACCTGCGCCTCTCCCCAGCTACCGACACATTGGAGCTGTACCTACCGGCCGTAACCGCAGGTTATGAGCCAGAAGATCCCCAGTGGACCGTGACCGCACAGCTGCTCGATGGCAGCGAGGACACCCGCAAGTTCTACTATGTGGAGGGCGAGGAGCCCGGGTTGTGGATCAGCATGCCGCGTGCCTTTAGCCACCTCAGCGTCTCCTTTGAGGAGCACACTGTGGAATTCGCCGGCGTGGCCAATGGCGGCCTGCTGTTGGATTCCACCCATCGCCCAATCGATACCACCACCGCGGTAGCCAAGGGCTCGTATACCTTCATCTCCCCCGCTGGCACGGAGCTCGCCAAGGCCAAGGTCGGCGAGGCCCGTCCCCACGGTGCATGGGAGGGCTGGACTATCGCCCCGGTAGAGGTCAGCCAGTCTTTCACCGTGGAGGTCCCGCGCCAAGAATCCGCAACCATCAAGGTCTCCGGCAGCCCTGATTTTGCTTGGGACATGGCCGTAAAGACGCTACCCAATGCCCATGGCCTAGATGGCGAACTAGTCTATACCCAGTCCCCGCGGGTCATCGCCAATACGGATCTCAGCATGGAGCTGACCTATGTCCCCATTGGTGGGGAAGAGGAGGCCGTGCTGGAGGATGAACTACCGGAGGGCATCCACGAGGTGCTCCCCGCAGACGCCTTCGAGGATCCCTGGGTAGGCCGCTACCGCTTCACCCTGTACAAGGACGAAGAACTGGTGGATATCCAGTACCTCAACTTTGCGGAGTCGCTGCACATGCGTGCCAAGAACGAGGGCCCGCGCGGCACCAACTTCCGCTTTATCGACGCCTTGGGCAACCTTTCGCCGTTTAGCTATGCCTTGGCTTCTGCGCCGGGCAAGGCTATCCAGATGGAAAAGGGCCAGCGCGTCTTTGGCGAAGACGAAAGCGTGCGCGAGGAGACCGTCGGCAGTGAAGCCGGCTATGAGCTGACCTTCCAGGTGGAACCGGCGACGATTCGCACCCGCGTCAAACGTACCGCGGCCGAGCCCGTGGATTACCTGGATAAGCAGGTCATCCTGGCGGACCAGCTCGATGCCGATGCACTTTTTACCATCCACTCACCGGAGCCACTGCCGCTGGCAAAGTTCGTGGTTATTGATAAAAACCAGAAGATTAGGGACCTAGTCACCGCCAATGGCTCTACGGAGGCCGCCACCAGCCTGTCCGTGCCTAACCGCGCGCTGAAGTCGGCGCTGACGAAGAAGACCTCGCTGGAGCTCTACCTCCTGTGGTCCACGTTGTCCTATGAGGAATACCTCGAAGGACTGCCGGAAAAGGAGCGCGCAGCGCACCAAAAGCGCAGCTTTGAGCGTCGCGTCATGGAATATGAGGCCACCGCGGCCAGCGACCTCATTTATGCCGCCATCGCCACCGTGCGCAAGGCACCGTTGGTCGCCCGCGCAACCATTGAGGACGGCATCCTCGTCCCCGAGCAGGCGCATGAGGAGGAGGTAGAGCTGCTGGCTTGGGCGTGGCCGCTGGGCAATCCCGCGGGCGAGCCGCAACCGCTGGAGCCCACGGAGGAAGGCTTTGAGCTGCCCGAGGAGCTGCTGGACGCCGGCCACCTCATCGTGGACTTCCGCGAGGATGAGCCGGCCAGCGACTTGGCCGCGCCGCAGTACCCGCCGGCTAGCGCCCTCATCATCTTCCACGACGGTGAAACCGAAAACACCGAGGGTATGTGGCCTACCTACGCGGCCATGCGCCGCCTCGCGCCCAAGGCCAAGGAAACCTTCGAGGGAATCATCAAGGAGATTGAGGCGGATCCGCGCGCCAGCATGGATGCCCTTATGGCCGCAGATTTTGAGCCGGGGCAGCGCATGCGCGCCTTTGTCCGCACCGGCTTGGTCTCCCGCAGCTTCCGCCGCGAAGAACCAGCCAGCGAGCCTTCCTCACTCTTGGCCGCGCTTGCCGACGCCGCCCATGACTACGTCGAAGCCCACGGCTCCGCCTCCCTCGCGCGCGTGCCGTCCACCGGCGTCGACGATGTCACCCGCCCCATGCTGCTGATGAGTGCAACGGGCGAGGCACCTACGCCAGCAACGGACAGCGACCAGCTCTGCGATGATGCCCACCGCATCGCCGCACTGCGCGAGTGCTTTGCCAATGACCGTGCACTCACCCGCCTGGGCACCATTTCTAACCTGCGTAGCACCGCAATGCAGCTGCGGGTGACGCTGCAACAGCTGGGCGTCGATAAGTCCGTCCTGCATACCCTGCTCGCGCTGGACGCCTTTGGCGATGGCAATTCCGAGCTCGGCGATTCCGCCTGGATGCCGTTTATTTCCTATGTCTTTGCCATCACGGCGCGCGGCGTAGCCAATGGCAAGCTAGCGGACCCTGCTTTCGCCGCCACGCTTGACGACGCCCTCCCACAGCTCGCCGAGGCCGTCTCCCTCGCCCCGCAGCTGTTCTACCGCGATATTCTCACCGCGGAGGCGCTCACGCTCAGCTAGGGTGGCAGGCATGCAAGTCATCTCTACCAATGTCGCCGTCCGCCGGCCGGACCCGAGCGGGCGGCATGAGTTCTCGGGCATCGACAAGCAGCCGCAGGACTTTATCGATCTGGCAGCACCCGGGCCCCATTACGGCGATGGGTCTGGCGTGCGCGGCGATATAATTGGTGACACCCAACATCACGGCGGCAACGATAAGGCCGTCTATGCTTACTCCCGCGAGGAACTGGATTACTGGCAATCTGAACTTTCCCGCCCGCTGACCTCCGGCGGCTTTGGCGAAAATCTCACCACGCAGGGTATCGATCTGTCTGCTCTGCTCATCAATCAGCGCGTGTGCATCGGCACCGCCGTGCTTGAGGTATCCGTGCCCCGCCAACCGTGTGCCACCTTCGCCGGCTGGCTAGGGGAGCGCGGCTGGCTCAAGCGCTGGACCGCGCGTGGCGACTGCGGCACCTACCTGCGCATCATTTCCCCCGGCCGCATTCGCCCCGGCGACGCCATTGAGCTGGAGACCCCACCCAGCCACGGCATCACCATGCGCATGGCCTTTGCCGCCAAGATGGGCGACCGCGCCCTTGCCCGGCTCGTTGTAGATGCTGGCTGCCTGCCCACTCACCAACAGAACTCGCTTCGCACCTAGTTACACAAGGGCTCATAGCCCGCCGATCCAATCCACCTTGAACGTTCCCCATCACTATTGGCACTGCTCGAAAGGTATCGTTTTGCCGCGTCCTCATGTCGAGCTCATCAATGTCCCGTTGTTCCGCCCGCACTCGATGAGCCCAAACATCCAGTAGGCAACGGGACCGCTAATTAGCACATCCATGCTCAGCGGATCTCGACGCATACTCTACTTCCGGAACCGCAGGCTGTGTCAGGGCCTTTAGCTTACCGGCTAGGCCAGCACCCTCTTCTTGCCCGGAGTGCGCGCAAAACAAAAGCACGCCAGCGCTTAGCGCTGGCGTGCTTTTCATGCCGAGTGCGAAGGAGAGGCAGTGGCTGTGTTACTTGCCCGCTTCAAAGCTCAGATGGTGCCCCTTCGCCTTAGGGAAGCGGCCGTGCACGAAGAAGTAGTAGATAGCGGCGATGACCACGAGACCCGCGAGAATGAGATACATCGTGTCAAAGCCCGTTGCCCCAACAATGGGGCCCAGGCCGAACGGGGCCAGGCCAATACCGAGGTCCATGAGCAGGAACATGGTGGAGATACCGGCGCCCATCTGCGCGGCAGGAACCGAGCGCACGGAGATGGCTTGGCAGGCGGGGCTGAGGGTGCCGAAGCCCAAACCGGTACAGGCGCCCGCGACCACCAGCATGACGTCATTGGTGGGGAAGCCCATGATCAGCAGGGCCACGACAAAGGCGGCCAAGCCGAGGTACATCACGGCATTATCACCCTTATGGTCCTGGATACGGCCCAAGACGAAGCGCATGATGAGCATCGTGACCGCATAGCCGACAAAGAAGAGCCCTGCGCCGGTGGCCAGGTCTTCCTTGCGGGCGTAGGCGTTGAGGTAGGTCACCACGCCGGAGTAGGCGATGCCGACTAGGAGCATGAATAGACCGATGGGCACCACGTTGGGGTGCACGGCATTGCGCAACTTAAAGGCCGGCTTTTCGGAGGAAACCTCGGCCGGATAGCGCAGCACCAAGGCCAGGATCAGGGAAACAATATTTGCACCAAGTGCGACAGCAAAAAGCGCGGTGTAGCCGATGTTATTAGCCAATAACAGGCCGATAGCTGGACCAAACGCGGTTGCAAGGGTAGTGCCCAGGGCGAAATATCCGGTGCCTTCCGCACGGCGTTCGTGTGGGATAACGGACTGCGCCACCGCCATGAGTGCGGTGGAGGTCAAGGCATAGCCCGCGCCGTGCACCATTCGCACGATAATCAAGACCGCAACATTATGCGCAAAAAAGTACGCCACAGCTACAACTGTGACGAAGGCCAGGGAAGTCAAGGCCGCCTTCTTGTGGCCCACGCGGTCCACGATCCAGCCGGAGAACACGCGCATGCACGTCGCGCCCAGAACAAAGGCACTGGAGGCGAAACCACCGACGGTATCCGATGCCCCGAAGCTCTCTACCGCGTAGAGGGCCATGGTGGTTACGGACAGGTAAAAGACCAAGAACTGACAAAAATTAGCCACCCACGCGAGGACAAACGTAGGCGTAATCAGCTGCGGTTTAGCCGCTGCAGATTCCGTAGGCGTCATATACTCACTCCAAATAACAAAAAGAAAATTCCCTCTCCACGAGCTGGCCATAAGGCCATGCATCGCAGACGAAGGAAATAGAAATTGAATTATACGGAGAGGCACTATACGCCCCGCAGGCTGCAAAGGTTAATCAAAAGCCCTTACAGGCTCTTATCAAAGCCGCCCCCGTTTCGGCGGCTACCGGCAAATTGCCAGGCCTTGAACTGGCAAAATGCTACCCACTGGGCAGGTAGCACAGATTCGTGCACGCTTAGGAGACGCTGGTCAGGAGATTTGCATAAATAGCTTGAGCCGGGTCGCGCAAAGGGGACCCGGCTGGTTTCTCCCGCCTTGTAAAGCGCTCAAACCTTTAGGCCCCGGTATAAGGATCACGGATACCCAAGTACTGCACCGCGGTATATTCTTCAATACCTTCGGCGCCGCCTTCGCGTCCTAAACCAGATTGCTTGACACCGCCGAATGGGGCAGCGGCATTAGAGATGACACCGGCATTGAATCCCATCAAGCCAAACTCGAGGCCGTCGGCAACGCGCCAGAGGCGATCGGAATCCTCCGTATATACATAGGAGGCAAGTCCGTACTCCGTATCGTTCGCAATCCCTAACGCTTCCGAGTCGTCCTTGAAGGTAAGGATGGGCGCAATCGGTCCAAAAATTTCTTCCTGAGCCACGCGAGTTTCACGTGAAACATTGCTCAGGATAGTGGGCGCATAGAAGTGGCCCGCGCCCTCGCCGCGGGTGCCACCGGTGACAACGGTCGCGCCCTTGTCCACCGCATCCTCAACCAGGGCTGCAACATTGTCGAGGGCCTTAGCCTCAATCAACGGACCACACGTCACGCCTTCGTCCATGCCATTGCCAACGACAAGCTTCTCAAACTCTGTTGCCAGCTTCTGCGTAAACTGCTCTGCCACGGACTCGTGCACCAAGAAGCGGTTGGCCGCGGTGCAGGCCTCGCCGATATTGCGCATCTTGGCGCCCATAGCTCCCGCAACCGCTTGGTCAATATCCGCATCCTCGAAAACAATGAACGGTGCATTACCGCCTAACTCCATAGAGGTGCGTAAGACATTGTCCGCAGCACCCTTCAGGAGGGTTTTGCCCACTGGAGTAGAACCGGTGAAGGAGAGCTTGCGCAAGCGGGCGTCGGCAAGCAAGGGCTCTGAAATGGCCGAAGCGGAGCTGCCAGAGACAACATTGAGCACGCCTTGTGGCAGGCCAGCATCGAGCATGGTTTGCGCGAAGTACTGCGCGGTGAGCGGCGTCAGCTTGGCCGGCTTCAGGACCATGGTGCAGCCCGCTGCAACGGCCGGGGCAACCTTTCGGGTGGCCATGGCGAGGGGGAAGTTCCACGGAGTAATCAATAAGCACGGACCCACGGGCTTGCGGCGGGTAACCATGCGCAAGGTGCCTTCCGGGACAGGGGAGTAGCGGCCATAATCACGCGTGGCTTCTTCACTAAACCACCGCAAATATTCCGCGCCATAGGTGACCTCACCTTGCGACTCGGCAAAGGGCTTTCCCATTTCAAGGGTCATCAGGGTAGCGAACTCATCGGCGCGCTCGTGTACTAATTCGAAAGCGCGGCGGAGAATATCTGCGCGCTCGCGCGGGGTGGTGTGCGCCCACTCATCTTGGGCAGCACAGGCAGCATCGAGGGCAGCCACCGCATCACTAGAATTCGCCGACGACAGCGTGGCGATCCTCGCGCCCGTCGCCGGATTTTCTACGTCAAAGGTCTCGCCGGAAGACGCGTCGCGCCACTGTCCGTCAATCAAAAGCTGAGTGGGGACCTTCGCTAGTAGTTCCTTCTGGTCGATGCTCATATTCATCACCTTTCTCCATTACGTGAATGCACCCCACAGTACGCGATTCCTTAGCTGGCTTTCTTGATTCTGCGCCTAGCACAAACTCATAGGGGGAGAGGATGAATATTTTTATCGATTACCTTCCAGGTTATAGAAATGTAGGTTAGTATGACCGTTATGAAGAAGATGACTACTGCCTGGTGGTGGCGCGCGTAACCCGCGGGCCTTATTTCACCTCCCATTTTTAGGCTCGCATTCTGCGGGCCTTTTGGCGTTTTAGTGCCTCTGCTCGCGGAAGCTCACTATCCGTTTCCCCGTTCCCCACACCCATCGAAAGGGCACTGCAATGCCATTCACCGCCACTCGCGATATCTCCTACGGCAGCGATGCCGCCGCAATCTTTGACGCCCTCGCACAACCGCACGACTCCTTACTTCTTGAAAGCGCGGACATTGAGACCAAGAAGAATCTCAATTGCCTCGCCGTACTTCAAGCGGCCCTGAAGGTAACGTGCCAGGGCCAGAGGGTCGAGGTACGCGCTATCACGGAAGCAGGGGAAACGCTCCTTCCTTCCCTCGAGGACCGGTTCCACCATCGCCTAGTTTCACGTGAAACTACCGCGGCGGTTTTCGAGTTCTCGCAGTCTACCCATCCAGACGAGCGGGAGCGGCTCCTTGCCGAATCTACCGCTGATATTTTGCGGTTCTTGCAATTAGAAGCCAACTATTCCTCTCCTTTATTGCCGTTCCTTGGGGGCGGATTCGCTTATGACTACCTCGCTACTTTTGAGGAACTGCCTGAGGTTGAGCCCGGGGCCAACACCTACCCGGACTTTGAATTCTTGGTAGCCCAAACGGTCCTCGCAGTGGACCACCTACAAGGAACTGCACACCTAGAAGGCTGGGACATCGACGACAAGCGCCTGCGGGAAGAGTTGGATTCTCTTGCCTCACTGCCGGTGGCTGCTCGTCCCACGGCGCCGCAAAGGGAAAGGATCCGGGCGGTGGCCGATGTGAATGATGCGGGGTTTCGGGCGGACGTTGACAAGCTTAAAGGCAATATTCACGTCGGCGATATCTACCAAGTAGTGCCTGCGCGCGCCTTCACCGTGGAATGCCCCAACGCCCTGGCTGCCTACCGGGCGCTGCGCGAGACCAACCCCTCGCCCTATATGTTCTACGTCCGCGGTGCCGCCTATGAGCTCTTCGGCGCCTCGCCAGAATCAAATCTCAAATTCACGCCGGAAGATAGGCAGATTCAGCTCTATCCCATCGCCGGAACTCGCCCACGCGGGCTCAACCCGGATGGCAGCATCAACCATGAACTAGATATTCGCAACGAGCTAGAAATGCGTACAAACCAGAAAGAGATTGCGGAGCACACAATGCTGGTGGACTTAGCACGCAATGACCTCGCTCGCGTGGCCGTGCCCCGCAGCCGGCAAGTGGCAGAACTCCTGCACGTTGACCGCTACTCACGGGTCATGCACCTAGTCTCCCGCGTCACGGCGATGCTCCACCCGGACTTCGATGCCCTCCATGCCTACCGTGCGTGCATGAACATGGGAACGCTCACCGGAGCTCCCAAACTGCGCGCCACCGAACTGGTGCGTCGCACGGAGGGAAAGCGCCGCGGCTCCTATGGCGGGGCGGTGGGATACCTGCGCGGCGATGGAGCCATGGATAACTGCATCGTCATCCGCTCGGCCTACGTCCAGGACGGCACCGCAGTTGTGCAGGCCGGTGCCGGCGTGGTCAAGGATTCCGTGCCGCAAGCCGAGGCCGATGAAACGGTGCATAAGGCCTACGCCGTCCTCCATGCCATCGCCATGGCACACGGAGCCGAATTGGAGGTACAGCGATGAACGCGCCGCATATTGTCCTTCTGGATAACCACGATTCTTTTGTCTACAACCTCGTCGATGCCCTCGCTGGATTCGATACCACCGTGTTTCGCAATACCGTAGCGGTGCACGACGTGCTGCACGCGCAACCCGACATTATTGTGCTTTCCCCGGGCCCCGGTCATCCACGGGACGCCGGCTGCATGATGGAACTTATCGACGCCACCCTAGGCACCACCCCGCTCCTCGGCGTATGCCTCGGCTTCCAAGCGCTACTCGAGCACCACGGCGGCGCGGTCGAACCGTGCGGCCCGGTGCACGGGAAGTCCCTCCCGATGACCCTGACCGAGGCCGGCGTTATGCACCCCGTCTTTCAGGGCCTTGCCACCGATACCGAGCCGGACCAACCGGGTCACCTTGGTACGCAAGTTCCGGTGGCGCGCTATCACTCGCTTGGATGTACGGACCTTCCTCGGGGGATGCGTTGTCTCGCGCGTACGTCTACGGACATCGGAGAGGTAACCATGGCGGCCGAAACGGACGATGGTAGGGCCCTCGGCATGCAGTTCCACCCCGAGTCCATCCTCACACCCCGCGGCCCCGCCATGCTTGAGCGTTGCATTAACCAACTATATACACCCGCAACTATGGATACGGAGCACTAAAATGAATCACACACCCCTGCGTACCTTGCAAGCCTTCCTGAATAATTCTCAACCCACCATCGAAGAAGCCATGGAGGTATTTACCCCCTTGGCCGTGGGCGACTACGACGATATTCATATCGCGGCGCTACTTACCCATATCCGCACCCGCGGCGAGACCTTCGCAGATATTGCCGGCGCAGCCAAAGCTTTCTTGAAAGTGGGCTATCCATTCCCCCTCACCGGAAAAGGACTCATGGATTCGGCCGGCACTGGTGGCGATGGCGCGAATACTATCAATATCACTACGGGCGCTTCCCTCGTTGCCGCCGCCGGGGGAGTGAGGATGATCAAGCACGGCAACCGCTCGGTCTCTTCCAAGTCCGGATCGGCCGATGTTCTCGAAGCCCTGAATATCCCACTGGACCTAGACGCCGCCCGGGCGGTGCGCCAATTTAAAGCTTCCAACTTCACGTTCCTATTCGCGCCAGCCTACAACCCAGCGGTCGCCCACGTACAACCGGTGCGCAAGGCGCTAGGTATCCCCACCATCTTCAATACACTAGGTCCCCTCCTGTCCCCAGGGCGCCCGTCGCTGCAAATCATGGGCATCGCACACCCGGCCCAAGGCCAACTCATCGCGGAAGTCTTCCGAGAGCTCGGCCGGGAACGCGCCTTGGTCGTCCATGGTGCTGGCACCGATGAGATCGCTACCCACGGCACGACACAGGTCTGGGAGCTCAACGACGGCGAGATTGTCTCTTATGAGCTCAACCCAGAAGACCTCGGCATCAAGCGCCACGAACTAGCGGACCTAGCCGGCGGCGATGGCGCCGCCAATGCCCAAGCCCTCCGTGCGGTTTTTGCCGGCCGTGGCGAGCCCGCCCATTGGGACGCCATTGCCGCCACCGCCGGCGCCATGTTTTACCTCAATGGGACCACGGAGACTATCGCGGCGGGAGTCACCCACGCAAAGGAACTGATTGGCAGTGGCACTGTTGAAGAATGGCTCTCGCGCCACGAGAGCACAAATTATGCAGTAGGGGAGGAGAATTAATGTCGGAGAATACTTTACCTACGGTGCTCGAGGAGATCGTCGCCGAGCGCCGCACTCACCTGCCCGCACTCCGTGAGCGGCTATCCCACGTAGACCTGGCTAGTGTGCCACGATCGGAGCGTTCGCTTGCCGATGCCCTGCGTGGCACCAACCGCTTCATCCTAGAGTGCAAGTCTGCCTCGCCGTCCCTTGGCAAAATTCGCGAAGACTATCGCCCGGGCGATATTGGCCGAATCTACTCTCGCTACGCCTCCGCCATCTCGGTCTTGTGCGAGCCCGATCGGTTTGGCGGCGACTACGACCATTTGCAGACTGTCGCGCTATCCACCCATGTGCCGGTGCTGTGCAAAGACTTCATTGTCGATCCCATCCAGGTCTATGCCGCGCGTTATTACGGCGCCGATGCCATCTTGCTCATGATGTCTATCGTCGACGATGACATCTACGGTGAGCTCAAGGCACTGGCGGACGAACTCGGCCTAGACGTCTTGACTGAAGCAATCACCGAGGACGAAGTCGATCGCGCGGTGGATTTTGGCGTCGATATCATCGGCATCAACAACCGCAATCTCCACGATCTCAGCATTGATTTAGGCCGTACCGAACGCCTAGCCCGCCATGTTCCAGACGGAAAGGTGATAGTTTCCGAATCTGGAATCCGAGATAACGCTGCCGTCCGCCGGTTAGGAGCCCACGCGCATGCCTTCCTTGTAGGCTCGCAGCTCACCTCCCAGGAAGACATCGATCGAGCGGCACGCGACCTCGTCTTCGGTACCAATAAAGTATGTGGCCTTACCACCGCCTCCTCCGCACAAGCAGCCCGCGCTGCCGGAGCCCGCTATGGAGGCCTCATCTTCGCACCGGATTCGCCCCGCAGTGTTTCACGTGAAACCGCACAGAGCATCATTTCCGCGGAACCAGAGTTGGAGTACGTAGCCGTGACGCGGTCTACGGATTTGGAGACGCTAGGAAACCTAGCCAGGATCCCCGGCCTCAAAGTTCTCCAGCTTCACGCCCCATTCCAAGGCAGTAGGGAAGCAGAGCTGGAATTCCTTCAAGATGTTCGTGACGTCGCTGATGGTCTTAGCCTTTGGCGGGCCATCGACATGAATAACCCTGACTTCGCTGCCTTGACACCGGACCTAGTACCAGAAGTAGGCGCTCTTGTCCTCGACTCCGGCAGTGGCGGGACGGGAACCACATTTGACTGGCAGACGATTCCCCCTGAAGTGAAGGAGAAAGCTCTCCTCGCCGGAGGGCTCCGGGTAGAGAACCTCGAAGAGGCACTGAGAATCGAAACCTCGGGACTGGACCTCAACTCAGGCTTGGAGTATGCACCCGGCCGCAAGGACTCCTCATTGATCGCCCAAGCCTTTAGCACCATCCGAAACTACACACACCCATAGAAAGAAGAGAACGATGACAGTTTCACGTGAAACGCTCCTTCCGGCATACTTTGGTGAATTCGGCGGACAGTTCGTCCCCGAATCCCTCATCCCAGCACTCGACCAACTTGAGAAGGCTTTTGTCGAAGCACAAAACGACCCAGCCTTTCGCAACGAGCTAAGCGCGCTATTGCGTGACTACATCGGCCGTCCCACACCAATTACAGAGGCGAGGAACCTCGGGGGCAAGGCGCGCATCTTCCTCAAGCGTGAGGACCTTGTACACGGTGGAGCACACAAGACGAACCAAGTTCTCGGTCAGGCACTGCTAGCAAAGCGGATGGGGAAGACACGCATTATTGCGGAGACCGGAGCGGGCCAGCACGGCACCGCTAGTGCACTTGCTTGCGCACTACTGGATCTCGAGTGTGTGGTCTACATGGGCGCGAAAGATGTGGCCCGACAGCAGCCAAATGTATTCCGTATGGAGCTGATGGGCGCGAAGGTCGTCGCCGTCGACACCGGATCCGGAACTCTTAAGGACGCGGTGAATGAGGCCCTCCGTGATTGGACCGCCACTTTCCATGAATCCCATTATCTCCTCGGTACCGCGGCCGGACCCCACCCATTCCCAACCATCGTCCGAGAGTTCCACAAGGTCATCTCTGAAGAGGCTAAGACCCAGATGCTTGAGCGCACCGGTGGGCTACCGGATGTAGTAGTGGCTTGCGTCGGCGGCGGTTCTAATGCAATCGGTATGTTCGCAGATTTTATTGAAGAAGAGGAAGTCGAACTCGTCGGCGCCGAACCTGGCGGCGAAGGCCTAGACTCCGGCAAGCACGGTGCCACCATCAACAACGGTACGGTTGGCATCCTCCACGGCGCGCGCAGCTACCTCATGCGCAACGCGGACGGCCAAGTAGAAGAATCCTATTCGATTTCCGCCGGACTCGACTACCCGGGTGTAGGACCACAGCACGCGCACTTACACGCCAGTGGCCGCGCACAATATGTCGGCATTACTGACGCCGAAGCACTCGAAGCATTCCAGCTTCTTTCCACTAAGGAAGGCATCATTCCGGCCCTCGAATCCTCTCACGCGTTGGCCTACGCCTTGAAGCGTAAGGACGAGGACATCACTATCTTGGTCTCCCTTTCCGGCCGCGGCGATAAGGACATCGACTACGTTCGCCACACCCTTGAGAACCACCCAGAATTTAAGCTCCAGGAGAAGAACTAATGAGCACGCGATACGAAGACCTATTCCACTCACTACACAACAGGGGAGAGGGCGCTTTCGTCCCATTCCTCATGTTGGGCGATCCCACGCCGAAGCACACGCTGGCCATCGTGCGAACCGTCGTCGCGGCCGGAGCCGATGCATTGGAGCTAGGCGTTCCATTTTCTGACCCGGTGGCCGACGGCCCCACCATTCAGGCCTCCCACCTGCGCGCGCTCGACGGCGGCGCCACCGTAGATTCCGCCTTAGAACAGGTGCGAACAATCCGCGCGGAATTTCCCGAGCTTCCCATCGGCATGCTCATCTACGGCAATGTGGCGTTCACTCGGGGTTTCGACCGCTTCTACGCTGAGTTTGCAGAAGCGGGCGCGGACAGCATTTTGCTTCCCGACGTCCCCGTGCGCGAGGGCGCCCCCTTCATCGCCGCAGCAGAAAAAGCCGGTATTGATCCAATATTTATCGCCCCGGCCCGCGCGACTGGGCACACCCTCGAGGGCGTCGCTCGAAGCTCACGCGGCTATATCTACGCAGTATCACGAGATGGAGTCACGGGTGCCGAAAAGGAATCTGAGACTATTGGGCTCGAAGATGTCGTCGCCAACATAAATAGATTCGACGGACCTCCAGTACTGCTAGGATTCGGCATCTCCGAGCCGCAACACGTGCACGATGCCGTGACCGCTGGGGCAGCGGGCGCCATTACAGGCTCCGCAATCACCAAGATTATTGATCGCCACGTTTCACGTGAAACAGACGCGAAAGGCGGGCCAGTGGAAGGAACTCCAGGCCGCATTTCCGATGAGAAAGCATTGCATAAAGAACTCGCCGCGTATGTAGCTCGTATGAAGGCAGCGACTCAAAAGTAGTCTTGAAGACGCGAAGAACCCCTTCTCAGCTATCGGCAGCTGAGAAGGGGTCCGAATTAAGAAAGCCTCTAAGCGGTTGCTTCTGCAGGTTCCTCTTCCGTAGGGCCCTTTTTGTCGCCTGCGAACTTGTCCACGATCATCGCAATGGCGCCGTCGCCAGTAACGTTGGCGGCAGTGCCAACCGAGTCGATTGCAATATAGGCCGCGATCATCAGTGCCACCATGCCATCGTCAAAGCCCATCATGTCCGCCAGTAGTCCAGCTGCGACCATGACCGCACCGCCAGGCACACCTGGTGCGGCAATCATCATGATCCCCAACAGGAAGATGAAACCAAGCCCAGTGCTCGTACTAATATCCAGGTTCGCCATGTACACAATCGCAAAGGCATAGAGCGTCAGCTTAATCATGGAACCAGAGAGGTGAATGGTCGCGCACAGCGGGATAACGAAGCTTGCCACCGGCTTCGAAATGCCATTCTTCAAGGTGGACTCCATAGACACCGGGATGGTGGCGGCAGAAGAGGAGGTTCCCAGTGCGGTGAAATATGCCGGCAACATATTGCGCAGTGCTTTGAAAGGATTCTTGCCGGTAATTGCACCAGCGATAATGTACTGGAGCACCAGGTAAACCAGAGTCATGACAACTGCCAGAATGAGGACCTTGGCGAAGGCCGAGAGCACTGAGCCTAAATTGCCATTCATGCCCAAGCCCAAGAACATGCCGAAGATATAGAAGGGCAGAATTGGCACTACAAAGCCCCAAATGACCTTGACTACTACGCTCTCCAATTCCTTTGTGACCGCATACAAGGTATCGGACTTCACTGTAGTCATCGCTACACCGATGCAGAATGACAACAAGAGCGCCGTCATAACCTCAAAAGGCGGCGCCATTTCCACCTCGAAGTACGGGGTAAGTGCGCCCTCATCGATATCGGAGACATCTGTAATCAGATCCTGACCACTGAGCATGGTGGGGTAGAGCCAGTGCGCAAGTACGTAGGCCAGAAGACCCGCAACAATCGTTGAGCCGTAGGCAATGCCTGCAGTAACACCCAACCATTTCCCGGCTCCCCGCCCCAGAGCAGCAATCGACGGGGCAATAAGCGCGAAGATGAGGACCGGAATAAAGAAATTGAGGAAGTTACTAAAGAGCCCATTGAAGGTGGCGAATACGCGGCCAAACCATTCTGGCGCGAATTGGCTCACCACCACGCCAAGGATGATGGCGACGATGATGCGGAACAATAAAGATTCCGAGAGTTTCTTGAGATTCATGTACTTACAATCAAATCGGGTGTTTCGCCCCTTGGTAAACAATTCCAAGGTGAAACAGCGCGGTACAAAGGCAACGGTCGATTCAATATCTATCGATCGACCTTAAAGGCATACTACCCCACCCGGATGCATAGTCAGAACACTCACCCCAGCCACGATTTTTATCTTGGCGCTACAAGGTTAAACTAAGTACATGATCGCTGTGGGAATCATCTTTTTAATCCTCGCCGTCTTTCTTATCGTCGTGGGAGCCTTGGCCTCAACCAAGCGCCTACCTGGAAATAGCTATATCGGCTTGCGCCTACAGGAGATTCGCAAATCTCGTGAAGCATGGGACAATGCCCATCGCGTCGCCGGACCATTCTGGATCCTTAGCGGTGTCTGTCTAGTTTTTGGCGGCATCGTCGCGCTTCGTGCGCAAGGCTGGATGTGGCTCATCCCGGTTCTTACTTTTGTGGCCGCTGTTCTAGCCCTCTCCATCGGTTCTAACCTCGGCTCACGTGCCGCGTTCCTCTACGAACAAGCACACGCGGATGAGGAGGGTTACGGAGAATCCTGTAATTGTAGTTCCGACGGTTGCGGTGGGGAAGAGGCCGCCGGAGCTTCCGCCCCCCAGGTTGATGTCGACGCGCTCCGTCACGCCGCTCGCGAATCCGACAGGTAGCCACGCACTGCTGCGCAACCAACCCCTTCTGGAGAAAGATTCATCTTCCGTCCAGAAGGGGAATTTTTGTAGCTATCCCATGTGGATAGAGAGCATCCGCAAGCACTTAGGTTTAGTAACCGTGACGGTAATAGGGGGGCCGGGTTGTTGTGCGTTTTTAGTAACTGTCGAATTTCTCAATCACCCGTGTTCTTGATTGACCCCATACTTGGACACACAAATAGTTGATTTATCGTCGTTATCCGGTTTCTGCGAGAGGGTAGAGATTACATAAAGGTGCCATGGAACCCTAACAGGCAAAAGCGCAACCAGCCCCTGAAGGGCAGAATATACTGCATGAAGAAAAGTACCGCCCTGGCGGCCATCGCCGCTTCAACTTTTGCGATCGGCGCTTACGCTGAGCAAGACCACAAGGTAACGACGTCCGTAGCAGAAGCACACGAACAGCAATCTGCACAGAGCATCGTTGATGATTTAGGAATTGAGTCCGGCACCTATGAACTTATCGCTACCTCCGATGGCTCTCCGGAGACGTGGGAGGGGCTCCTAGCTGACTAAGTTCAGAGTTTCACGTGAAACTATAATTTCAACCGGGTAAACGGGAATAACACATTACGCGAGACCAACGGGCTAGAGTAGAGACATGATTAAGTGCTCTCGTCGAATGTTCTTGCTTGGAACCGCCACCACATTTGCAGGCGCCTACGCCGCGGCGTGTGGCTCTTCTCCCTCCGCAGAAATTGCGGCGACCGAGATTCCAATTGGCTCCGCTAAGATTGTCGATGGTGTGATCTTCACCCAGCTCAAGGAAGGCGAGTTTAAGGCCTACTCCCAAACGTGCCCTCACCAGGGCAATCCAATCACCGAGATCGATGGCATGACGGCAACCTGCACGGCACATAACACCTCCTACAATCTCAGCGACGGAAGCGTAATCTCCGGCCCGGGGCGCGATCCATTGGAAGAATACGAAGTTAAACAAGACGGCTCTAACGTCACTACGGCCTAAGGCGCATTTCCCGTGTGGTTTCACGTGAAACTACACGGGTTGTGTTTTCTTAGCCCGAGTATCTGCAGCATGCGAAGACGAATCGGGTTTAAACTCTTAGCATGCTGCAGCGTTTGAAGAAGCCCGACCCGCTTATTGTCCTCATTATCCTAGCGGTCATCATTGCGATAATCGCACCAGCCCGAGGGAACTTTGCCGACATATTCGGCCAATTAACAAACGTAGCCATCGCGCTACTTTTCTTTTTGTATGGCGCGAGACTTTCCACTCAAGAAGCCCTCAACGGACTAAAACACTGGCGGCTACACCTCACAATTCTCGCCTTTACCTTTGTGGTTTACCCGCTAATAGGCATAGCACTGCGGCCACTCACTGCTGTCATATCGCACGACATGTACTTAGGTATCTTATTCCTCACGCTGGTTCCATCCACGGTGCAGTCTTCGGTTGCCTTCACCTCGATCGCGAAAGGAAACGTAGCGGGCGCAATCGTATCGGCTTCTGCCTCAAACTTGGTGGGAGTAATCGTCACTCCATTGCTCGTCATGCTCCTCATGGGAACGGGGGGAGGAGTTCACATCGATACGTCAGTATTCGGCGAAATCGCCCTGCTGTTGTTGGCGCCATTTGTTTTAGGTCAGCTTACTCGGCGCTGGGTGAGGAAGGTTGCGCAAAGCAAGGCCACTAAAGTCGTGGACCGCGGCTCAATCGCGATGGTGGTATATTCCGCTTTTTCTAAGGGTGTGGTGGACGGAATTTGGTCCTCTATTTCCCTGTGGGATCTGGCTTTCCTAGTTGTGTTCGCTGCTGCCTTCGTCGCCTTCATGCTATGGCTCACCAGAAAGGCAAGCCAAAAAATGGGATTCAATCGCGCCGACGCCATTGCAATTGAGTTCTGTGGATCGAAAAAGTCATTAGCCACGGGACTGCCAATGGCTTCGGTAATCTTCGCTTCTGGCGGCGCATCCCTTGGCCTACTAATCCTCCCGTTGATGATTTATCACCAGGTTCAGCTGATGATGTGCTCGTGGCTAGCGGCCCGTTACGCGCAGCGTTCTAGCACGTAGCTACACTTAAATGCCATGACGAATTACCTATACGTACGAACCGAACTGAACGTCCCTGGCGTGGGCTCAGCGATCCACATGGCGGAAATGGAAGAGCGCGATGCAAGCAGCTGCCGCATGGTGCGCATGATTGCACTGGATCTCTCGGATGCCATCGTCGGGGTAGCGACACCAACTAGTTCCACGGGAAACGTAGATCAGCCGCAAGAGGTTGTCCCTCACCCGGATACCTATGATGATTTTCCGGACATTAGCGCGCAGTACGTGGACCAGTCTCGGTTCGACGCCCTATGGTCCGAAGCCACCGCCAAGTTCGGCCTATAAGAGTCGCAAAGGCTAAAAGACTACGTTGACGAGGAGCATATACAAGGCGGTTCCGCCGAAGATGGACAGCGCTGAGTCCCGCGTCCACAGATGAAGCAGGAAAGTGACCACCACGCCAAGGAGAGCCGCCCAGATACCACCGGGGGCGCCGGCCTGCCCGTGGACGGTATACACCACCAAAATAGTCATCACTCCGACAGGCATCATCATGCCGAGCAAGGAAAAGAACTGCCTATCCTTCATCCATTTCACAAAGGAGAAAGGAAGTTGGCGAAGTACAACGGTAATTAGGCCGATGGGAACCAGGACGGCCGCGATGGAGGCAAGGGTAACTCCAGCGGGCATTTAGCACTCCTCCCGGAATCGCGTCAGGTCGCCTCGCCAACGCAAGCTGAAAGCGGCATCAACGCGTGGGGAGAGGTACCGAATAATGAGCAGGATGAAGTAGACGCTGAGAGCCACCATAAGGAGTTGTCCAGGGGCGAAGGCGGCCGCGAGGATCCCCACCATCGCCGCGCTCAAAGGCAAAGAGAAATCCTGGTTATTGCGGAAGGAATCCATCGCCAGCACGACGAAGAGCGCCACCAGGGCGAATTCCATGCCCTGCACGGTAGAGGGAATCACCTGGCCGGGGAGAGCACCGACAATGCCACTACCGACCCACAGGGCCTGACAAAAAATTTGGATGGTGAGGATCCGGGCCCCGGTCGGACGATCATCGGTGGGGAGGGAGGAGACGATGGCATAGGTTTCGTCGGTAAGCGCGTAGGTGGAATAAGCCCTGCCCAGGCGCGAGTGAATGCGGTGGCGAGGAAAAGTGAGACCATAGAAAATATGGCGGAAGTTCACCATGAAACCGGTGACTAGGGAAGCCACGGCTGTGGCGCCGCCGGTGACCATGGAAATGGCGAGGAACTCCATCGAGCCGGCGTAGATGACGATGGAGAAAATAGGCGTCCACCACCAACTGAAGCCGGATTGGACCATGAGCAGGCCGAAGGCTAGACCAAGGGGAATGAGGCCGATGGCGGCGGCCCTAGTATCCTGCAAGCCTTGTGAAATATCCTCACGCATGCGGGCTAGTGTAGCCCAATGCCTGCAGAGCGATAGGAATTAATTGTCCTCTACGTTGACAGGATAGGTGGAGTACAACGGCAATGGCATGGGTTGACGCTTCATAACATCGGACCAGAGGTCGGCCGGGCCCGGCGTAATAACGTCTTGGGCGAGGGCAGGGGAGACGAACCATTCACCGGCCTCGATTTCCTCCTCGAGCTGGCCTGGGCCCCACTCGGCGTAGCCGGCAAACATGCGCATGCCCGAGACCAAGGGCTCTATCTCTTCTGGGTCGGCACGCAGGTCCACATGCGCGAGGCGCGGGGCGAGGCGGGTGAGTCGGTCATGCTTGTCCGGATCGACGCCCTGGTTGGTCTGCGCGAGCCCTACCACGGATTGCTGGTTGAGCGGGCCACCAATATACAGCGCCTGCGGCTTGGCCACGACGGGAAGCCATTCCGGCAGCACATTGAAAATCGCCACCTCGGAGCGCTTGGTCAGATCCACGCCGAAGGTCATCATGTCATTGTGCTCAATGACGAGAATGACGGAACGGGCGAATTCCGGCGAAAGCATGCCCGGAGCGGCGATGAGCAGCTGGCCGGGGGCGGGGTCATTGCGCTCGAGGGCGTTGAATAATCTATCGGCAAACATCACTGTTTAGAATCCCACCACTCGCGCAACTTCGCAATCGCGTCCTCGCGCTCGAGGGGACCATGCTCGAGGCGCAGCTCCTTGAGATAGGACCACGCCTGGCCCACCTCTGGGCCGGGCTGGAGCCCTAAGATCTCCATAATCTCGTTGCCGTCAAGGTCTGGACGCACGCGGGCCAGGTCCTCCTTGCGGCCGATCTCTTCGATACGCTCCTCGAGCTGATCGTAGGTGCGCTGGAGGCGACGGGCCTTCTTGGCATTGCGGGTAGTGCAATCGGCGCGCACCAGCTTGTGCAATCGGGGAAGGAGATCGCCGGCATCAGTGACATAGCGGCGCACGGCAGAATCAGTCCACTGATTTTCCCCAAACCCGTGGAAGCGCATATGCAAATAGACCAGCTGGCCGATAGCTTCTGTGGTGGCCTTGGGGTATTTCAACTTGCGCAGGCGCTTACGGGTGAGCTTGGCGCCCACCACCTCGTGGTGGTGGAAGGAGACCTTGCCATCGGTGTTATCAAAGGTATCCGGCTTGCCAATATCGTGCAGCAGCGCCGCCCAGCGCAGGACGAGGTCTGGACCATCTTCCTCTTGATCCATGGCCTGGCTTAGCACCTTGAGCGAGTGGGCATAGACGTCCTTGTGCTGCGCGTGTTCGTCCGCGGTCATGCGTAGCGCGGGGATCTCCGGGAAGATATAGTCCGCGATTCCCGTAGATACCAGTAGATCAATGCCATCCCACGGGGCCGTGCCGCAGATGAGCTTATCCAGCTCCACCTGCACGCGCTCCACGGTGATGCGCTGGATCTCGCCAGCCATATCCCGCATGGCTTCCACGACGCGATCGGCCACGCGAAATTCTAGCTGGGAGGCAAACCGAGCTGCACGCAGCATGCGGAGCGGATCATCGTGGAAGGAGATCTCCGGCTTATCCGGGGTATCGAGAACCCGGTCAGCTATGTCTTGGAGGCCGTGGAGCGGATCGTGGAACTTAAAGGAGGCGTCGGCAAGCAGCTCAATGGCCATCGCATTGGCCTTGAAGTCGCGCCGGACAAGATCGCCTTCCAAGGTGTCACCGTAAACCACCTCAGGATTGCGGGACTGGCCGTCATAAGAATCGGAGCGGAAGGTAGTGATCTCAATCTGCTGGCCCTTGTAGGCCGCGGAGACGGTACCGAAGTCGATGCCGGTATCCCACACGGTTTCGGCCCACTCATCGAGGATCTCCTTGACCACCTCGGGGCGGGCCGGGGTAGTAAAGTCCAGGTCATTTCCCAAGCGGCCCAAAAGCGCATCGCGCACAGAGCCGCCCACGAGGTAGAGCGAGTAGCCGCGCGCGGCAAATTTCTCCACCAGTCCGCCCAGCAGGCTACTGAGGGAGGAGACGGTGGATTCCGCGCGGGCAAGAACGCCGATTAGCTGAGTGTCCTGAAAATTCACGGGTGAGAGTCTACTACGATTGGCAGGGATGACTAACCAAGAACAGGGCCCCTCCAAGGGAGGCGGCCGCAACCGCAACCGGTCCCGGCGCAGGCGGCGCCGCCGGCCGGATAATCGCGCGCGCCGCACCACTCAGCAGCGCAAGCCCTACCGCGGTGGCAATGGCCAATCCACGGCCATGGAAACCCGCGATGAGACCTCCGCGGGCGGCCTCGTTGTCTCCGGCTTAGCGGAGTGCGTCGATGCCAATGGCAACGTCGACCTTTCCCGGCTCTATGTGGCGCTCATCGGCCGCCTCGACCGCCGCGGGCGCCTGCTGTGGTCCATGCCCAAAGGCCACGTGGAAAATGGCGAGGCCAAGGAGGTCACCGCTGAACGCGAGGTATGGGAAGAAACCGGCATTTCTGGTGAGGTTTTTGCGGACCTCGGCATGATTGATTACTGGTTCGTCTCTGATGGGGTGCGCATCCATAAGACCGTGCACCACCACTTGCTGCGTTTTGTAGACGGCATTATGAACGATGAGGATCCAGAGGTCACTGAAGTCTCGTGGATCCCCGTCTCTGAACTCATCGAGCACTTGGCCTACGCCGATGAGCGCAAGCTGGCGCGCATCGCGCATGATCTCCTTCCCGATCTCGCACGAAAGGAAGCCGCGGCGGGGAAAGTGACCCCACGGTAATGCGTCAGCGCCTGAAGTCTTGGGCCGTCGTGGGCGGCTGCATGGCGGTAGCGGGGTGGGGCGTGTGCCTGCCGCTACCAGAGGCCGCCGCGCAGATGGACTCGGCCGCCGAAAAGCAGCAGGATATCCAGGCATGGTTGGGCGCGCGCGGGCCGGAGCGGGCCACTCTTGATCTCCTTGCGGCCGAGCCCTTTACCGTGGGCAAGGACCTGAAACTGACCTTCCGGCTGCACAATCCTACCGATGAAGCCATGGAGGATCTCCAGCTCACGAGCCGCCGCGGCGATGCCGTGGAGGATACCGCGCAGGCCCGCACGCAGCTGGCCACCGGCGAATTCCCGTATTACGGTCCCAGCGCCGCCACCGCGCCCCTGCAGCCGGGCGAATCCCGCGAGGTTACCTTCCAGGTTCCCACCTCCTTGCACGGCGAGCAGACCTTGGCGATTGAGGAGCCCGGAGCCTATCCACTGCTTTTTACCCTCACCGGCACCGTCGGCGGTGAAGCAGTCAGCTTTGCAGAAGAGCGCCTGGTAGGCCAAGTGAAGGGAAAGGAGCAGGCGCTTGGCGATGCCCCCTCGGACTCCAAACCCCACGATCTCAGCGTGGTTTATCCCATCAGCGCCGATATCGACTCGATACCAGGCGGCACTGGGGGAGAGGACCTTATCCTCTCCTCTGAGGAGCTGGCCGGTGAACTGGCTGAGGGCGGCCGGCTCGATCGCTTGGTCAGCACGTACGCCGACCACGACCTGCGCGGGGCAGGCTGCGTAGCTATCGATCCCGCCCTTTTGGATACGGTCAACCGCATGGCGGAGGGCTATAAGGTGGGCTCTGCCCGCCCATCTCAAGCCGAGCGCCCTAAGCGCCTGCGCGATTCGTGGTTCACTAACGGGGACGATGTGCACCTCGAACCCGGCTCAGGGAAAGAGAATGCCGCCCGCTGGCTCAAGCGCCTGCGCGAGCTCGATTGCTTTATGTCTATGCCGTGGGCGAACGCCAATGCTTCCTCCGTGGCCAAAGCGAATAATCCCTTCCTTACCTACGAAGGACTGCAACGCGGCAATCACACCATCGAGCGAATTCTCGGTGCCAAGCCGGCCACCACCGTGCTCGCGGTCGGCTCCGGCTATGTGGATCAGCCGCTGCCCCTGCCCGCATTGGTGGCGGATAATACTTCGTGGCCCGGCCGCGCCGTGACTTTCGACGCCTCCCTGGGCGCCCTCCTCGCCCAAACCGGCTCCAAACCACAGACGGTGGGCTATTCCAACCCAGAGCTGCGCTACGATTACTCGCTCGATTCCGATCTTTCTCGTGCCATCACCGGCGGCGCCGCACTGAGCTTGGCCGCGAGCGATGATACCGTGGCACGCTTGCCCAATTACTTGGATCCCAGCGCGGCCGAATACGCACTCGACTCTGCCGAGGCACTCATCGCTTCCGGTAAGTCCCATCCGCGCACCGTCGGCAGCCTGAAGCAGGAGACCGCGGAGCCCGGTTCACTGCCCGGCAGCCCCTTTAGCGATCCCGCCGCCTTTGCCGAATCCGATATCGTCCGCGTGGAGCAGCAGGCCCGCTACACCGGCGAGCTGATGAATATCATGGTCGATGATCCCGATATCGCGCTCACTCGCTATGAATTCGTCCTGCCTTTGCGCCGGGATCTGCTCGCCGCCCTCTCGCTGACCAACCGCGATAGCTTGGGAAGCAATGCAGAGGCGCAGCGCCGGTTCACTCGTACGATGGATGCGCATTCCGATACGCTGCGGGACCTGCGTTCTTCTGTGGCGCTTATCCCACCGGGCAATGTCTATACCCGCGTATCCGAGTCATCGCCGCTGCTCATCGTGGCAGAAAATGGTCTGCCACTACCGGTGGAGGCCAAGCTGCAATACGATGCCCCCGATGGCGCGCGCCTCAACACACCCAAGAGCGTCCGTATTCCGGCCAAGGGCTCTATTACTGTATCCATGACCGCCGATATGCCTAAGGACGCCGATCGCACGGACATTGGCCTGTGGCTTGCTACCCCAGAAAAGCAAACCATCTCCGAGCCCATCAATATCGCTGTGCAAACGCGTGCCGGTATCGTAAGCGTGTATGGCGTCGGCATAGCCGGCGCCCTTGCGCTGGTCTTAGCCACGCTCTTCCGGCTAGGCCGCCATCGGCGCAAAAAATCACAAAGGCTTAAAAAGTAAGTTGAAGTTGTATCCTCTATGACTGATAAGACTGGCCGCGAGGCCGAACACGTGGAGAAGTCACCTGCGGGTGTAGTTGAGCCGAAGGATGCCGCCGTGCCAGCAGAGCACCCCGCCCCGGCGGGTGCCCGCGGCCGCATCGTCCAGGCCTCTCCTCCCGCTCCGGTACCCGAAAAGCGCCCCACCCCAGCGGTGAAGGACACCACCGTTCCTCCTGAGGAGGATAAGTCCGCGCTCACTGGACGCAACGCGGACAATGAATCATCCAATCAGGATGTCATCCGCGCAACAGGCACGATGGCCGTCGCGACGCTGCTATCCCGCATCACCGGCTTCTTGCGCCAGATGCTCATCGGCGCCACGCTCGGCGCCACGGTGGGAACTGCGTTTAGTAGCGCCAACCAGATCCCCAACCTCGTCACTGAGATCGTTTTGGGTGCGGTGCTGACCTCTCTGGTCGTGCCCGTCCTCGTGCGGGCCGAAAAGGAAGACACGGACCGCGGTGAGACCTTTGTCCGGCGGCTATTTACCCTGGCCTTTTCCATCCTGGGCATAGTTACCATCGCCTCCGTAGTACTCGCCCCCTTCTTAACCAGGATGATGCTGCCGGAAGATTCCAAGGCCAATGCCGTACAGGCAACTTCCTTGGCCTTCTTGCTGCTGCCGCAGATTCTTTTCTACGGCCTCTTCGCCCTCTTCCAGGCCGTCCTTAATACCAAGAATATCTTTGGTCCGGGCGCCTGGGCGCCGGTAATCAATAACGTCATCTCCATTAGCGTGCTGCTGGCTTATCGCTTCCTGCCAGGCGAGCTCGACCCGCATGATCCCACGCCGGTGGCCGATCCGCACGTCATGTTGCTGGGCTTGGGCACCACCACGGCGGTGATGGTGCAATGCCTCATATTGTTGCCGTACCTCAAAAAGGCCGGCATTAACCTGCGCCCCAAGTGGGGCCTTGATGCCCGCATCAAGCAATTCGGTGGCATGGCACTGGCCATTATTACCTACGTAGCCATCTCCCAGTTGGGCTACGTAATCACCTCTCGCGTGGCCGCATACGCGGATGCGGGCGCTCCGCTGGTCTATCAGAATGCCTGGCTCATGCTGCAGGTGCCTTATGGCGTTATCGGCGTGACGCTCCTGACGGCAATTATGCCTCGCCTGTCCCGCAACGCCGCCGACGGCGATGTAGATGCCGTGGTCCACGATCTCACCCTGGGCTCCAAGCTGACCTTCATCGCACTTATCCCCATCGTCATCTTCATGACCGGCTTCGGCGTTCCTATCGCCCGCGCCCTCTTCCAATACGGTGCCTACGGCGCTGAGAGCGCCGAGCAGCTCGGCCTGACCATCAGCTTCTCCGCCTTCACACTCATCCCGTATGCCTTGGTGCTGCTGCACCTGCGCGTGTTCTATGCCCGCGAGGAAGCCTGGACGCCTACCTTCATCATCGCCGGCATCACGCTGACCAAGATCGTCCTCACGCTCTTGGCACCATTGATGACGTCCAACCCGGACCGCGTGGTGATTCTGCTCGGTACGGCCAATGGCTTTGGCTTCGTCTCCGGTGCGGTCATTGGCGGCTTCCTGCTCAAGCGCAAGCTCGGCAGCCTCGGCGGCAAGGCCGTCACGCAGACCGTGCTGTGGGCTTCCGGTTCCGGCCTAGTGGGCTTGGTTGTCTCCTGGGTGCTGTATTGGGGCGTGAATTACCTCCTCCCGGAGAATCTGCCGTCCATCGTCTCGCTAATCAAGGTCGCGGTGCTCGGCATCATCTTCCTCATCGCCACCGGCCTGGTGCTGTCCAAGTCCTCTTTGCCGGAGGTCCAGAACCTGGCCCGCGCCCTGCAGCGCATCCCGGGCATGTCCCGCTTCATCAAGGTCGATTCTTCCAAGGCCATCGAGTTGGAAGAGCCCGACGTGCCGGAAATTCAACCGGTATTCTCCCAGGACGCCTTCAACGCCACCCTGGTACCGCCACCGATGTCCGCCGGTATCGTCCGCGGACCACGCCTCGTGCCGGGTGCCCCGGTATCGGATGGTCGCTTCCGCCTGCTCCAAGATCACGGTGCGGTTACTGGTGCGCAGTTCTGGCAGGCGCGCGAACAGTCCACCGGCCGACTGGTCGCCTTGACGTTCGTCGATACCAATAGCCTGGCGCCGATTGCGCCATCAACTCCGGGAGTTGCCGCCCGCCGCTCCGCAGAGATTTCGCGCAATACCCGCCGCCTTGCCGAGCTGGAGCTCGATACCGTGGCGGATAATATCCAAGTTCTGTCTTATCGCACTGGCTGCCTGGTAGTGGCGGATTGGTTTGAGGGCACCTCCCTTAAGCAGGTGGCTGAGGCCGATAACCTCGATCCCCATTCCGTGGCTCGTGCTACTGCACCGCTATTTGCTGACGCCGCCGCTGCCCACGATGCCGGCCTCATCCTCGGAGTGGAACACCGCGACCGTTTCCGCGTTTCTACCGACGGTGTGGTCAAGGTTGCCTTCCCCGCCGTGCTGGACGGCTCCTCCGCCGCTACCGACCGCGAGGCTTTGAGCTCCGCCCTCGAGCTGCTGGTGGAATCCACGGAACCTTCGCCAAAGAAGCTGCGCGATATTTCTGAAGATGCCAACCTCCCCGCGGACGAGGCCGCCCAGCGCGTCGAAGATGCGCACTACGCGCTCGATAGTGCCGACGAAGACAGCCGCGAGGAAAAGATGGAGGAGCTGCAAGAGGCAAAGGCCCTAACCTTGGCCGGCATCGCCCAGCGCCTGCGCGACTTCGCACCAGATGAACCAGAAGAAGCACCTGAAGCCCTGCCGGTGAAGGCACAGGTAGAACCGGACCAAGAGGATGACCCGGCGCAAGAACCCGGCTTTGGCGGCCGCGGTTATTCCGGTTCCGGCGTCATCGTCATCGGCATCTTCGCCACCATCTTCGTCGTAGCAATGGCCGCGCTCACCACCTGGATCATGTCCCTGCTCAGCAATGTGGAGGCATCCAACCCGGTCAGCGAGACCATCCACGGCAGCACGGACATTCCGGATACCCCGCCGGTGCGTCTCCAGCCTTCCTCTGCGATTACCGTCCCTGATAACAAGGACGACGCTGCGCTTGTCGACGGCAAAACGGCCACCACCTGGTCTACCAACGAAGAGGACACCGGCGTCCTCGTCACCTTGGACAATCCGACCCACCTCGCGGTCATGCCAGTAGTCCAGTCCAATTCCACTGGAGCAAAATACGCGGTCTACGGCGTCAACCAGGAAAGCTTCAATCCCGAGAATCCACAGGCTGGTTCCCTGCATCAATTAGCCCGGGGTAAATTCAAAAGCGGCAAGGAAGACATCGAGTTGGAGGAAACCAACGAGCAATTTGATGCCCTTCTCCTGATGATTACCGAACTGCCCAAGTCCGATAAGGCAACCATCGCTGAAATTGGGCTCGTCGGACAGCCCTAGGAAAACTCCGAGTACATGAACCCAAATTGTGGTCCATGAAATGACGGCCGAACTGAGGAAAACTCCCTTCAGTTCGGCCTTAATTTTTATTTTCCCTCGACTAAAACGCCTATTAGCTGCATGTTCTAAAATTATTTACTTCAAGTGTTGACTAATTAGAAGTGGTACGTACACTGTGGGGTTTGTAACGCAAACAACACCCTTAGGAGTATTCATCATGTCCCTCGCAGCAGGTACCTACGCACTAGATCCAGCCCACACCGTTATCGGATTCGTTGCCAAGCACGCGATGGTCACCAAGGTTCGCGGTAACTTCGCAGACTTCGAAGGCACCATCACCGTGGCCGAGAACATCGCCGAGTCCGCTGCTGAGGCAACCATCCGCACCGCTTCCATCACCACCGGCAACGATGACCGCGATGCACACGTAAAGAATGAGGACTTCTTCGCAGTAGAGCAGTACCCGGAGATCACCTTCAAGGCCACCAACCTCAACGTTGATGAGAATGGCAACGGCACCGTCACCGGTGACCTCACCATCAAGGACACCACCAAGTCCGTCGACCTCCACGTTGACGACGTTGCTACCGCTGAGGACCCCTTTGGCAATACCCGCCTGGGCTTCGAGGCAACCACCAAGATCAACCGCAAGGACTTCGGCATCGACTTCAACGCTCCGCTGAAGACCGGCGGCGTGCTGGTCTCCGAGGAGATCAAGATTGAGCTCGAGGTCTCTGCTATCAAGCAGTAGACCTAGGTAAGAGCGCCCAGAACGCGCTCCACGGCCATCCAGATGCAGCTGAACTAAGGACATCACTCCTTAGTTCGGCTCTTCTTTTTGCCCGGCCCCACATTCCCCCGCCACGCACTGCCGTTCCACCAACCCCACACCCTACGTGACGGCGGTAACTATAGTTCGTAAACATGACCTCACCACAAAATAAGACGCAGCACGAGTTGCTCCAAGAACGCGCAGCGGCGGTGGACCTGCGCGCCTATCACCTCCACCTCGATCTCTCGGAGGTACTCGATAGCCCCACCTACCGCGTGACTACCTGCCTCGAGCTCAGCAGCAGTGAGCCCGAGCTTTTCCTGGATTACCTAGGCGAATCCGTCGCGGAGGTCAGGGTCAATGGCACCCCGCAGGAGGTGGACTTTGATGGCGGCATCATCCGGCTGCACGGCCTGCCGGTAGGGGAGAAGCTCGCCATCGAAGTCACCGGCCACTCGCGCTATTCACGCACCGGCCAGGGTCTACATCGGATCCACGATCAGGCCGATAACGCGACCTACCTATACTCACATCTCGAGCCTTCCGATGCTCGCCGCATCTTCCCCTGCCTAGAACAGCCGGATCTCAAGGCCGTCTTCCACGTGCGTATGACCGCACCGAAGCAGTGGCAGATCCTCTCTAACCAACCAGAGGTCGAGCGCAGTGAGGATGGCAATCTCGCCACCGTTATCTTCGCGCCGACCCCGCCACTGTCGACGTACCTGACTTCTTTCGCCGCCGGCCCCTACCAGTACCAAGAGCGCACCTGGACCGCGCCGGATGGCAGCCACTCGGCACAGCTGCGCGCCTTTGCGCGCGCGTCCATGTTTGAGCACCTGGACGAGGAAATCCTAGAACTTACCGCCCAAGGCATGGACTTTTTCCACCAGAACTTTGGCTATCCCTATCCGTGGGGCAAGTACGATTCCATCTTTGTACCCGAATACAACCTCGGCGCGATGGAAAATCCCGGCCTGGTGACGTTTACGGAGAACTACATTTTCCGCTCCCGCGCTACCCGCGCGCAGCACGCCGGCCGTGCAAATACCATCCTGCACGAGATGTCCCATATGTGGTTCGGTGATCTGGTCACTCCGCAGTGGTGGGATGACCTGTGGCTCAAGGAGTCCTTCGCGGAATTTATGGGCGCGGATTCTTCCGTCCACGGCACCGACTACACCGAGGCCTGGGCAAACTTTGCCGGCGCCCGCAAGAATTGGGCCTACCTGCAGGATCAGCTGCCCACCACGCACCCCATCAAGGCGGAGATCCCGGACGTGGATGCCGCACGCCAGAACTTCGATGGCATCACCTATGCCAAGGGAGCGGCGGTGCTCAAGCAGCTGGTGCATTACGTCGGCCGCGATAATTTCTACGCCGGTGCGCGCGACTACTTCCAGGGACACGCCTTTGCCGCCGCCACCTTTGATGACCTCCTGCAGGCGCTCAAGAAGCACACGGACCGCGACCTTGATGCCTGGTCCCAAGCCTGGCTGCGCACCTGGGGCCCGGATACCCTCACCCCGGAGTTGCACACCGAAGGCGAGAAGATTGCGGAGCTGGCCATCAGTGCAGACGCCGAGGACGTCACCCGACCGCACCGCCTGACCGCTTCGCTCTTTGATGCATCCCTGCACAAGTACCGCGAGATCGACATCGATCTCCCCGCCGGCGATGGCACCACCCGCACCATCATCGATGAAGCGGCAGGCCTTCCGGCCCCGGCATTGCTGCTGCTTAACGACGCCGACCATACCTACGCCAAGATCCGCTTCGACGAGACCTCCCTAGACACAGCGAGTGAGCGCCTGACCGACATCGAGGATGAATTGACCCGCGCGGTAATCTGGACCGCCCTGTGGAACCTCACCCGCGATGGGGAAATGTCGGCGATTGACTACGTGGGGGTCGTCGTCAAGCACGAAGCCTACGAGACCAACACGACGCTGCTGGCTACTGCCTGCGCCAATGCCAATTTTGCCAGTGCACACTATGTGGCAGACGCCGACCGCGAGCAGGTCCGCACCGACTATGCCGAGGCAATCTGGGGCCACCTGGCCGAGGCCGAACCAGCCTCGGACGCCCAGCTTGTGCTCGCTCGCGCCGCCATCCGCGCACTCGCCGCAACGCCGGAGGAATCAGGTACCGCGCGCCTTAAGGCCCTGCTCTCCGGTGACATTGCCGGCCTTTGCTTGGACCCCGAAATCCGCTGGTCGATCTTGCGCGCCCTCGCGGCCCGCAATGCCGTAACCCCGACCGAGCTCGAAGAGGAAAAGCAGCGCGATAATACGCTGACCGGCGCTACCGAATTCCTCGGCGCCAGCCACGCCTTCCCCACGCCGGAGACCAAGCGCTCCGCGTTCGATAAGGCACTCACGCCCGGCGCATATTCCAATGCCGAGGTCGACGCACTGGTCGCCGGATTCAATGCCCCGCGCTCAGCTAGCCTGCAGGAGGCCTTCGCGGAGGAATTCTTCTCCCGCGTGGAAGACATCTGGGCCGCGCACCCGATTGAGATTGCTAACCGCCTCGTCCGCGGCTTCTACCCAGAGCTGCCGATGGCCGATGCCGCCACCACGCGCCTGCTGCACCGGGATCTGCCAGGAGCGCTGCGCCGCATCCTGCTGGAATGCCGCGATAACCTGCGGCGCACCCTCCGCGTGCGGGCTGGTCAATAAACTGTACAGCCTAGCGCTCGCGCCCTAGTTCCCCTCGGGTCACACTGTGTATAACAGTTGTTGATCCGGGGGGGAATCTACATATGACGCTCAGTCATGACCGCAGTGACGAAGAACTAGTTGATGCTTTTATTGAGGGGGACAATAAGGCCTTTTCCACCATCGTGGAACGCCACCGCACGCGGCTGACCACGGTAGCGCGGCGCTACACCAGAAACGATCATGATGCCCAAGATGTGGTCCAGGAAGCCTTCCTGCGCGCCAGCTGCAACCTGCACTCCTATCGCCGCGAGTCTGCGCTATCGACCTGGCTACACCGGCTGGTGAAAAACTCTGGCTATGACTACTTGAACCACCGTTCTAACCGGGAAAATGCTTCATTAGATGCGGAGGACTTTGACGACGATCGCAACCCGCTGCTCGCGCATAACCCTTCCGAAAACCTAGCGGAGCAGCTAGTGGTGCGAGAAGCAATGCAGCTGCTGCGGGAGGATCAGCGCGAAGCGCTGGTGCTTACCGACGTCGCCGGATTCCGCGTCGGCGAAGTTGCCACCGCCCAAGGGGTAAAGCCCGGCACCATCAAATCCCGCCGCGCCCGAGCGAGGGAAGTCCTACGCGCCGCCATGGGGTGAGTTTGCTAATACCGACGTTTGTCAGCGTGGCGGGTAGACTCAGGGCGTTACGCGAAACCACACTCTGATTTAAGGGAGTTAGCAATGACCGTCCACGATGTTGCCATCGTAGGTTCCGGCCCTGCCGGTTACACCGCCGCGCTGTACGCGGCACGCGCCGAGCTCAACCCGATTGTCTTCGAGGGCTTCGAGTACGGCGGCGAGCTTATGAATACCACCGAGGTAGAAAACTACCCCGGCTTCCAAAAGGGCATCATGGGCCCAGAGCTCATGGAAGAAATGCGCGCCCAGGCCATCCGCTTCGGTGCGGATCTCCGCATGGAGGTCGTTGACTCCGTTGAGCTGGAAGGCGATATTAAAAAGCTGCACGTGGGTGACGAGCTCTTTGAGGCCCGCGCCGTCATCCTCGCCACCGGTGCCGCCCCGCGCCACCTCGGCGTACCAGGTGAGGAAGAACTTACCGGCCGCGGCGTTTCTACCTGCGCTACGTGCGATGGCTTCTTCTTCAAGGACCACAATATCGCTGTTATCGGCGGCGGCGACTCTGCCATGGAGGAGGCTACCTTCCTCACCAAGTTCGCGGACTCTGTCACCATTGTGAACCGCTCCGAGAACTTCCGCGCCTCCAAGATCATGCTGGAGCGCGCCCAGGCCAACGAAAAGATCAAGTGGGAGACCAATAAGATCGTCGAAGAAGTTATTGAAGCCGATGGCAAGGTCGGCGCACTCAAACTCAAGGACGTCACCAACGGCGAGACTTCCACCTTGGACGTCACTGCCATGTTCGTAGCAATTGGCCATGATCCGCGCTCTTCCTTCCTCAACGATCAGGTCAAGCTCAATGACAACGGCTATGTTGTAGTTGAACAACCCACCACCAAGACCTCCCTGCCAGGCGTTTTCGCCTGCGGTGACTTGGTGGATGACCACTACCAGCAGGCAATTACCGCGGCCGGCTCCGGTTGCCGTGCGGCAATTGATGCGGAACATTTCCTCGCAGAAAACCGTTAATTCAGTATGAGCAACGTCAAGAAAGTAACCACCGATACGTTCCGTAAGGACGTCATCGAGTCCGATAAGCCCGTCGTCGTCGACTTCTGGGCCGAGTGGTGTGGCCCGTGCAAGAAGCTTTCCCCCATCCTGGAAGAGGTAGCGGAGGAGTTGGACGGCCAAGTCACCGTCGCCAAGGTTAACGTCGATGAAGAGCGCAACCTAGGCGCCATGTTCCAGATCATGTCCATCCCAAATGTGCTGATTTTCAACCACGGCGAGAAGGTAGACGAATTTGTGGGTCTGCGTTCTAAAGACGACATCGTGGCGCAAGTGAAAAGGCAGCTTTAACTGTTAATCTAATTCCTATTAGATTAAGCGTGTAGAAATTCTGGAATGCGGCCCTAACTAAAGTGGGCTGTGAAAGGGGTATTAAGGCGTGAACCGCGTTCTTCGAGTCGGCGATACAAGCGTGCGTGTAGCTGAGGCTCGCGCTACCTTGGCCCGTCTCGGCCTCTTGTCAGATTTCAAAGGGGAACTTTCTGCTTGGAAGAAGCAGAAGTACTCCGAGAGCGACAAGAGCTTTGATGCCAATTTGTCTGAGGTCCTCAAGGCCTTCCAGCAATCCCGCGGTATCGTGCCCACGGGCGAGATCGACGATCTCACCCTGCGCGAACTGCGCCAAGCCTCGTACACGCTCGGCAGCCGCGTACTTAGCTACGAGCCTGCGAATGAGCTGGTAGGTGACGATATCTCGCAGCTCCAGCAACAACTGCAGGAGCTCGGCTTCTACCAGCAGCGCGTAGACGGCCACTTCGGTACCAATACCCACGCGGCCCTGAAGGAATATCAGCACAACTGCGGCCTGCAAGAAGATGGTGTGTGCGGCCCCGCCACCATCCGCGCCCTTGGACTGCTCGGCCGCCGTATTACCGGTGGTTCCGCGCACAATATCCAAGAGCGTGAGCGCGTCCGCAACGCCGGCCCAAAGCTGGCGGGCAAGCGCGTTGTCATCGATCCCGCCTTGAGCGGCGGCGACGCCGGCCAGCTGGTCAAGGGTCGCTTCGGTGATATTTCCGAGCAGGAAATCCTGTGGGACCTCACCCAGCGCATCGAGGGACGCATGATTGCCGCAGGCATGGAAACCATCATCTCCCGTCCTCGGACCTCCGATGCGGACGTCAAGTCCCGCGCCGAACTGGCCAACGCCTTCGATGCGGACATGGTCATTTCCCTAGCCTGCGATTCCTACCCCAATGAGAAGGCCAATGGTGTTGCCACCTTCTACTTTGGTTCTGAGTTGGGCAATTCCTCTCTCATTGGTGAGACCCTTTCCGGTTTCATCCAGCGCGAGATTGTCGCGCGCACTGAGCTGCTGGACTGCGGCAACCACGGCCGCACCTGGGACCTGCTGCGCTTGACCCAGATGCCGGTCATCCAGATCGTACTGGGCTACCTGACCAACCCAGAGGACGTAAAGATCCTCACCAACCCGTCCCGCCGCGATGACATTGCGGAGGCGATCGTGATTGCTGTAAAGCGCATGTACCTCATGGAGCAGGACACCGCCGTAACCGGCACCTATAAGTTCTCCGAGCTGCTCCAGGCCGAACAGTCCTCGGCCTAGAATCTAGGCCAAGGCGCGGGCTAGGAGGTCTTCGGCCGCTGCCGCGCTGAGCATATCGTGCTCTGGCGGCAACTCGAGCCGCAAGCGGGGGAGTACTGGGTGATCTGCGGCTACCTCAAAGCCGGCGGAGCGCAAAGTCTCATAAGGCATCAGCCCGATATAGGCCGGTTTGTGGCCCAAGAAATCCGCCGCTGCGGTTGGATCGCCGTAATAGCCAAAGGCCTCTACGGCGGTGCTGCCGCGGTTAGTGAGGTGCATAATGGCGGCGTCGACAAGCACTGCTTCAATGCCACGCCCCATTAAATGTGCCTTAACGAAGAGCGAGGTAATGATCTCCGCATCTTCTGAAATGGGGGCGGTGGGAAGCTTGGCGGCGCCGGCAGCATCCTCGCGGGAGCAAAAGAGAATGGTGGCGTCCTCACCCACAGTAAAGCCGCACTGACCAAAGGAGAGCAGGGTAGTGGCCAACCACGCTTCCTTTTCAAAGGCGGGATCGACCACGGAGGCCTCCAGCTCCCAAAAGGTGCTGCGCGCGGCCTGGCGGTGAATGCGCGCGCCTTCGCGTACCGGCTCGAGGATCATCGCCTCGGACTACTGCTGACCCTCAATGAGCGCCATGATGCGCTCGAAATCTTCTTGGTCACCAAATTCCACGACCATCTTGCCCTTGCGCTTACCCATGGTCACGGTGACCTTGGTATCGAAGCGATCGGACAGCCGCTCAGCGGAATCGGTAAAGTACTGCGGCTGCGGTGCCGCCTGCTTCTTCTTGGATTCGGCCGGTTTACCATCGCGCTTGTAGAGGGTGACTGCCTCCTCGGTGGCGCGTACGGACAGGCCCTCCGCGATGATGCGGTTGGCAATGTATTCCATGGCCTCGGTGTCGTCCAAGGACAATAGGGCACGCGCGTGGCCGGCAGATAAGGTACCAGCAGCTACGCGCTTTTGAACCTCTACCGGCAGCTTGAGCAGGCGCAGCATATTGGTCACCTGTGGGCGCGAACGACCAATGCGGTCCGCCAGCTCGTTCTGGGTAACGCCGAACTCTTCCAGCAGCTGCTGGTAGGCGTGCGCTTCTTCCAAGGGGTTGAGCTGCACGCGGTGAATATTCTCCAGCAGAGCATCGCGCAGCAGGTTGTCATCCTTGGTATCGCGCACGATGGCCGGAATCGTGGCCAGGCCCGCCTTGGAGGAAGCGCGCCAACGCCGCTCACCCATAATGAGCTCGAAGCCACCTTCCTCGGAAGGACGAACGACCACGGGCTGCAACAGACCAAATTCGCGGATCGAGTGGACGAGCTCACCGAGTTCATCCTCGTCGAAGACCGTGCGCGGCTGCTTCGGGTTGGGGATGATATCCCCAATGGAAATCTCACGGTAGGTCGCACCGATAGGAGCCGGGGTGGCCTGGCGCTTCTTGGAGGACGTGGATCCAGAACCCTGTTGAATGGTGGGAGCGCCCTTTACGCGCTTGCCTTCGCCGCCCTTCCGGCCCGGCTGTGGGGTGGAATTACCCAAAATAATATCCGCCGCGGAATCTCCCAGGCGCGGCTTGCGGGTAGGGGCATCAGGACCAGACGGGATGAGTGCGGCGAGTCCTTTGCCAAGGCCGCCTTGCTTCTGTTCTGCCATGAGTTCCTATCCTTCCAATTCCGCGTAAATCTCTGGGCTCACGCCAATCGCCCCGGTGGTCGGGTGCGGGCGGTAATCGCCACGCCGGTTAAGCTCGCGCGCCGCCGCAAGGTACGCGCGGGCACCGGTAGACGAGGGAGCGTAATCAATAACCGTAGTACCGTACCCCGGTGCCTCGGAAACGCGCACGGAGCGCGGGATAACATTGGCCAGCACCACGGCACCAAACTGTTCGCGGACGTTATCTGCCACATCCTCGGCCAAACGTGTACGGGCATCATACATGGTCAGCAGCACGGCGGAAATATGCAGATCCTCGTTGAGATGCTCGCGAATCATGGAGATATTGCCCAGCAGCTGGCCCACGCCCTCCAGCGCATAATACTCGCATTGAATCGGGATGATGACCTCTTCAGCGCAGGTCATCGCATTGATGGTGAGCAATCCAAGTGATGGCGGACAATCAATGAAGACATATTCAAATCCATGCTCTTCAAGGAAGCCATTATGCAGGGCGTCATAGAGCCGAAATTCACGGCGTACCAAGGAAACCATTTCAATCTCCGCGCCAGCTAGATCAATGGTGGCAGGGATGCAAAAAAGGTTCTCGTTGTGTGAGGAGCCCTGCATGGCTTTCTCGGCGGTGCAGTCTCCGAGGAGCACCTCATAGCTGGAATCGGTGCCGGAATTATGTTCCGCGCCCATGGCCGTGGAGGCGTTTCCCTGCGGGTCAAGATCGATCACCAGCACTTTTTTGCCCTCGGTGGCTAGCGCTGCGGCCAAGTTGGCAGCGGAGGTGGTTTTGCCTACGCCGCCTTTCTGGTTAGCAATGGTGATAAGGCGCGGATTAGTCATGCCGTCTACTTTAGTTCACGCGCGGGACACGAATGATCGTGGTTCCCTCGATGGTGCTGACCTCGGCCTTTCCACCGCCGGCCTTCTTAATGTCGCCGGCATCGCGCTCCAGTTCCTCGTGTACCGAAGAACCCTTCAGCGCGATCATCTCACCACCCTTGCGTACGAGCGGCAGCGACCATTTCGCCAGCTTGCCCAGCGGTGCAACGGCGCGGGAGGTGACCACGTCTGCGCCCGCCACGGCCTTTTTAATCGGGCCTTCCTCGGCACGGCCACGCAGCACCGTTACGTTGTCTAGCCCCAGCTCTTCTACGACCTCGTTGAGATAGTTATAGCGCTTGAGCAGCGGCTCGATCAAGGTGATCTGCAGGTCTGGGCGTGCAATGGCCAGCGGAATGCCGGGCAGCCCAGCACCCGAGCCGACGTCGATAACCGTGGCGCCCTCCGGGATTGCCTGCTTGACGACGGCGCAGTTAATAATGTGCCTTTCCCACAAGCGTGGCACCTCGCGGGGACCTATAAAACCACGAGTGGACCCGTCTGTAGCGAGCGAATCATGGTAAGCCTGCGCGAGGGGCAAGCGGGAGCCGAATACTACTGACGGGTCCATCTCGGACACGATGGGGTTCTCCTCCGTGTTTATTTGTTTTTGCGCTGTTTCTTGGTGCGGTTGTCCTTCTTGCGGGCACCCGGCTTAGGCGCGGAAGTGCGCTTGGCCTCAACCTTAGCGGCTTCCTCTTCTTCTTCCTCGCGGTCCATCTTGGCATAGACGATGCGGGTTTGGAAGAAGGTCCAGACCGTATTGGCCATCATGTAGAACAGCAAACCAATCGGCCAGATGAAGCCGGAGAAAATCAGCATGGCCGGCATGACCCACAGCATCATCTTGGACATCATGGCCATTTGCTGTTGCATCATCTCCGCATTCTGCCCCTGCGGTGCTTGGGTCTTGCCAGCAGCGCGGCGTTTTTCCTGACGGTTCAGGCTCATGCGGGCGTTGAAGTGCGTCATGACCGCAATGATGGCGATCATCGGAACGATGATGACGGCTGCCTGGGTGGTAGTGACGCCCTCTACAATCGGCGAGTTCAATCGCAGGTTGGTCACCAGCGGAACATCAAAGATCTTGGCGTCTAGGAACTGCTGGACCAGTTCCGGCTTAAAGATGTAGTTCGCGGTATTGGCGTTATCCTCAATGGACATTGCGTCACCACTGGGATGTCCAATGCCACCGGCTACCGCAACGGTGCGGTCGAAGGAGCGCAGCACGTGGAACAAACCAACGAACATTGGAATCTGCACGAAGACCGGCAGGCAGCCGGCCATCGGACGAACGCCGGACTCCTTGTAGACCTTCTGCATTTCCTGCGCGGCCTTGGTTTGGTCATTACCGTACTTCGCGCGGATTTCCTGCACCTTAGGCTGGATTTCCTGCATCTTGCGCGAGGAACGAATCTGGCTAATGGTCGGCTTGACCATTAGTGCCTTAAGCGTCCAGGTCAGCAGCACAATGGCCAGAATCCAGGTAATGCCCCAGGCAGGGTCCATTACGAGGGACAGCAGCCAGTGCCAGAACCACAAAACGGCCGAAATTGGCCAGTAAATGAAATTAAGCACGAGTGTTTAATCCTCAATTGTTGTTGGTACCCGGGACCGGATCGAATCCGCCCGGATGCCAGGGGCCGCATTTGCAGACCCTGGCTATTGCCATCGCCGTACCCTTGATTGCGCCGTGTTGAGAAAGCGCCTCTAGGGCATAAGCACTGCATGTCGGCTCGAACCGACAGGTCGATACCATCTTAAGGCCAGAGACATGCTTTTGGTAGAAACGAACCACTTTGACCATTGGTTTGGCCAATCCTCTGGCTGGGGGAATTTCCTCCCCGCGGGAATTTAGATATCCCATTGCTTGCGCAGTGCTTTGGCAAGATCTTTTTCTAATTGCTCACTGCTAGCAGTGGCGCTGGCGGGCAAGGCACGGATGACAACGTCCACGCTGGCAGGCAGCTTGGGAATGAATGTCATACACACATGGCGAAGCCGCCGGGAGGTGCGGTGGCGAACCACTGCATTCCCGACGGCTTTAGAAACGATCAGCCCAAATCGCGGCCCAGTGGCGGCGATATCGGCTGCCTTGTCCGTACCTGCGTTGTCGCGCGCATGCACGACGACCGTACGAGTGCCCGCCCGGCGACTACCCTTCATCGTGCGCCGAAATTGCGTCGGCGACGTGAGCTTGTGCTGGGCTGGAAGCATAACTTATGCAGTCAGCTTTGCGCGGCCCTTCTTGCGACGAGCTGCAACAATGGCGCGACCTGCACGGGTGCTCATGCGGGTGCGGAAACCGTGCTTGCGAGCACGACGACGGTTGTTCGGCTGGAACGTGCGCTTACCCTTTGCCACGTTAGTTCTCCTTGAAGTTGTGCGTAGGCACACCACCGCGATGCGGCGGCACGCCCACTGATGAATAGATTCCATGAACCTGACGCATCACAGTCTCGCCGGTGCACGGCGAGCCGACGGGCCCAGCCGGTGCGAGGTGACGCTGTCACTTTCACGCGCAACACTTTGTTGCAATAGACCATGTCAGATTACGTGACTTCTGCCGCTGGGAACAAATCGACACCCGGGTACACCCGAAATTACATAAATGTTTTTTCCTGCAGCTAGAGGGCCAGATTCTGCGTTCTTACTGCACCTAATCCATCACGCAGTAAGACCCACCCCAACCCACACCCGGGTGGTGAATTTTTCTCGCTAGACACACCCGCCGTTTCGGCGGTAGAACAGAAGAATCAAATTCCACAGCCCAACCGGTCATGTGGATAACTCTAAATCAACGCTTGAGACTTTTGTAGTTTCCGCAGCATAGGGCCATAAACTAACCAATGAGGAGTTATCCACAGTCATGAACTAAGCTGTGAATAACTATTTAATCCACACCTGTGGATAACTCTGTGGAGATCGAGGTGACTCGATAAAAACCGATGTGAAAACCACGGTGGAATCCGCAGTGAAAATTGTTATTCAATGTCCACCCGTCCCCGACTAAATTCCACAAAGGTAGCCTGTTGTGACTGACCCACAAGCGAACCTGCATGCCGTTTGGCGCGCGGTCGTTGATGACCTGCTCGCACAATCCGAGCAACCCAATTCCGAGGTCCCCAGTTTTTCGCACTCACAGCGCCTTTACCTCCAACTGGTTCGCCCCATCATGATGGTTGAGGGCTACACCCTCGTTGCCGCCGAAAACCTGGATGCCAAAAATGTGGTCGAAAATGAGTTGGGTGAGCACATTGCCAAGGCATTAACCCGTCACCTAGGCCGGCCGTGTTCCTTTGCGGTTACCCTTGCCACCCCGCAAGAGCCACAGCCCCCGGCCGCAGACCCTGCACCACAGCCAGCACCCCCTCAACAACAGCAACCGCCTCAAGCGCAACCGCCGCAGAACACGGAATCTACCCAGAACTACATTCCGCGCCCGCAGCAAACGGATGCCGCTGCACAGCAGGCCCCTTCCCAGAATAATTGGCAGTCGAGTCACGCCCCTGCAAGCCTGGATGAGCTGGCCCAGCACTATAACCAACAGCAGGCAGAATCCGCGGGAAATTTCTCCGGTGCTGCCACCAATTCTGCCCGCATCCCGCGCGAGGCCCCGGCGCACGATCCCAACCGTGAAACTTCCCTCAATCCGAAGCACACCTTCGATAGCTTCGTGATCGGTTCTTCGAATCGTTTTGCCAATGGTGCCGCTGTGGCTGTGGCCGAGAATCCCGCCCGTGCATACAACCCACTATTTATCTGGGGTGGCTCTGGGCTGGGCAAAACGCACCTTTTGCATGCCGCCGGCAATTACGCCCAGGTACTACATCCGGGTCTGCGCGTGAAGTATGTGTCTTCGGAAGAATTCACGAATGACTATATTAATTCCCTGCGCGATGACCGTCAGGAATCATTCAAGCGGCGCTACCGCAATCTCGACATTTTGATGGTCGATGACATCCAGTTTTTGGAAGGCAAAGAATCCACCCAGGAAGAGTTCTTCCATACTTTCAATGCGCTGCACCAAGCCAATAAGCAGATCATTTTGTCCTCGGACCGCCCACCGAAGCAGCTAACCACGCTGGAAGATCGCCTCCGCACCCGCTTTGAAGGCGGTCTTATCACCGATATTCAGCCGCCAGATCTAGAAACGCGTATCGCGATTTTGATGAAGAAGGCGGCCAATGACGGCACCGAAGTGGATCGCTCCGTGCTTGAGCTCATTGCTTCTCGTTTTGAGTCATCTATTCGTGAGCTCGAGGGCGCACTGATCCGCGTTTCGGCCTATTCCTCCTTGGTGAATGAGCCAATCAACGTAGAGATGGCAGAAATCGCGTTGCGCGATTTGGCCCCAGATTCCGCCGATAGGCAAATCACCGCTACCTCGATCATGGAGGTCACGGCAGAATTCTTCGATATTGATGTAGAGACTCTGCGCGGCGCTGGCAAAAAGCGTGCGGTGGCGCATGCACGCCAGTTGGCTATGTATCTGTGCCGCGAGCTCACGGAGCTATCCCTCCCCAAGATCGGTGAACAGTTCGGCGGCAAAGACCACACCACCGTCATTTACGCGGATCGCAAGATCCGCAAAGAGATGACTGAAAAGCGCAATACTTACGACGAGATCCAGGCGCTCACCCAGCGCATCAAGAATCGCGGTCGCGCCTAAATTTCTCTACCGCTGCTTCAGCGCCTTCCTTATATAAAGGAGGGCGCTTTTGTCTGCCCTTTGTCACTTCGCGGATTCTGCTCGGACTACTTAAAGGTGAGACCAGAACTACCAGATCAGAGATTCTTGACTGAGACGCCGAAACCTGGTTCAAACCGTCCACACAGCCGCCTACACCTTCGTGTAATTCCACAAAGAGCCCAGAAGGTCCGCGAAAAGTACTCTCTTAACTGCGAAAAGAGTTATCCACAGCGTTATTCACACTTGTGTAATTCCACCTTTGTAATTCATAGATCTTACTCACAGTTTTAAATTCCACAGGCTCTATGCTGGGAGAACCACCCTGTGATCAGCGCTGTGTGTAGATCGGTGATCAAATGACAAAACCTGTGGATAAAACGGCGATCCCGTTAGTTGTCCACATTTCGCCCCGATTGATCACAGCAAGATCACAAGAATTGGCACACCCCGGATCTGTGTCCTGAACTTGTCATTTACCTAGTTACCCACAGATCCCACAGCGCTTATTACTACTACTAAATTATTTCTCTGATCTGTATAGAAGAAAGAGGGTGTGTGGAATTCGGCCCGGCCTGCCTTCGGGCAGGCGCGGATCGGGCAGGCAAAGATGGAATTACACGTTGTGGCGCACCGCGCCCGATACGGTAAGTTGGAAGCCAGTCTTTTGTAAGTAACAAATTTCCTACTTGCCCCAGAGGAGCTCTTCGCACCATGGATGAAGCCGTGTCATTTCGCGTGGCCAAAGATGACCTTGCCAACGCCGTAGCGTGGGTTGCTCGTAGCCTGCCGTCCAAGGTCACCCAGCCTGTCCTCCGCGCGATGCTGATCACCGCGGATGACAATGGTCTTGAGTTCACTGGCTTCGATTACGAGGTGTCCACCCGCGTCCGAATCGCCGGAATGGTGGATGAACCCGGACAGATCGCGGTAGCCGGCAAGCTCCTCTCTGACATCGTCGCTTCCCTGCCCAACAAGGAAGTGGAGATCTCCCAGGTAGATTCCAAGGCCCTGGTTACTTGTGGTTCTTCCCGCTTTGAGCTGCCACTGATCCCTTTGGATGATTACCCGCAGCTTCCGGTCCTGCCGGAGGTTACCGGCACCATCCAGCCACAGCTCTTCGTCGAGGCCATCCATCAGGTCGCCGCTGCGGCCGGCAAGGATGACACCTTGCCCATGCTCACCGGTGTGCACATGGATATCCGTGGCAAGGACATTGAGATGACGGCAACGGACCGCTTCCGGCTGGCCATGCGCACCTTGGAATGGGAGCCGAAGTCGCCAGATGTAGAAGCGAAACTCTTGGTACCTGCGAAGACCCTGCAGGAAACCGGTCGTTCCTTGGATCCGCACCTAAATATCCCAGTGGAAATCGCTGTGGGAACCGATGACAATATTGGTGCCGATGGCCTCTTTGGCCTGCACGCGGATAATCGTGAGACCACCACGCGCATGCTGGATGCGGACTTCCCTAATGTGCAACCCCTGCTGCCGAAGAACCACACCAATATTGCCTCCATTGAGGTCGCCCCGTTGCAGGAAGCAATTCGCCGCGTGTCTTTGCTGACGGATCGCAACGCGCAGATTCGGATGGAATTCGCCGATGGCCAGGTAACCCTTTCCGCCGGTGCGGATGCTGGTAACGCGACCGAGACCCTGCCGTGTGCATTTCATGGCCGCGATGAATTCCTCATCGCCTTCAATCCGGGCTACCTCAAGGATGGCTTGGGCGTCATCAATACCGCCCGCGTGGTCTTCGGCTTTACCGAGCCTTCGCGTCCAGCCATCATGATCCCAGAACCGGAAGAGCTGCCTGAGGCCGATGAAGATGGCAACTTCCCCACGCCGGAGACCAACTTCACCTACCTGCTCATGCCGGTTCGCCTGCCGGGCTAATGTACGTCAGGGATCTCGATGTTCGGGATTTTCGCTCGTGGCCCGAACTTAATGTGCAGCTAGGGCCGGGGATCACCCTTTTTGTCGGGCGCAATGGCTTTGGCAAGACCAACATCGTTGAGGCCATTGGCTATACCGCCCATCTTTCCTCCCACCGCGTTTCCCACGATGCACCGCTGGTGCGCCAGGGCGCGGATAGCGCGCGGGTATCCATTACCGCGGTGAACCAGGGCCGCGAGCTTACTACCCATTTGTTGATTAAGCCCCACGCGGCCAACCAGGCGCAGATTAATCGCACCCGCCTGCGCAGCCCCCGTGAGCTGCTGGGCGTGGTAAAAACTGTGCTCTTCTCCCCGGAGGATTTGGCCCTGGTGCGCGGGGAACCGGCTGGGCGCCGCGCCTACCTCGATAGCATCATTGCCTCGCGGACTCCGCGCTTAGCGGGTGTGAAGGCCGACTACGACAAGGTGCTCAAGCAACGCAATGCCCTGCTGAAATCGGCCTCCGGTAGCCTGCGCCGCGGCTATTCCAATAGCGATGGCGCCGCTGCCTTGGCCACCTTGGATACTTGGGATGCGCAGCTTGCCCGACTTGGTGCCCAGGTGATCGCCGCGCGCCTTGCGCTTGTCGACGCCCTCTTGGACCACATCCCCGCCGCCTATTCCGGCCTGGCGCCAGAATCGCGGCCGGCACACGTGGAGTATAAGTCCACGATCGATACCTCCGATCGCGAGGTGCTCGAAGCGGTTCTGCTCACCGAGCTGGCCAGCGCCCGGCAGCGCGAGATCGAACGCGGCATTTCCCTGGTGGGTCCGCACCGCGATGATCTGGTGCTTAACCTGGGTGATCAGCCGGCCAAGGGCTTTGCCAGCCACGGCGAGACGTGGTCCTATGCCATCGCGCTGCGCCTGGCGGAATTCAACCTCCTGCGCCAGGAGGGAGGCTCCGATCCGGTGCTCATCTTGGATGATGTCTTTGCCGAGCTCGATGCCAAGCGCCGCAAGCAGCTGGTCCACTTGGCCGCCGAGGCCGAACAGGTGCTTATCACCGCGGCCGTGGATGAAGATCTGCCCGGAAACTTGGAGCCCATCGTGCGCTACCGCGTGAGCGTAGAAGATACCGAGACCGGCCGCATTTCCAAGCTCAGCGCCGAAGATTCTGCCGAAGATCTTGCTCAAGATGCCGCTGAGGAAGGTGAGGGGAATGAGTGAGGATCAAGGGGGCGTCGGCAAGCAGCGCATCGATCCCGTCACCCAGTACTTCAAGCTGGTTCGGTCCACCTCCAAAAACCCGCCGAAGCTGACCCGCCCGGTACCGAAGATGCCGGTGCCCTCGCTGGAGAAGGCGCAAAAGCAGGGGTATATGGGCTACCAACGCGGCTGGCCTACGGGTCCGGATGGCAGAAAGAAACGGCGCACGCTGGCCGTGCCGAGCCTGGGATCCCAAATTAACCGCGAGGTGGTCAATCGTGGGTGGGAGCATGATCTGGCTAATGGCTGGGTGATGGGCAATTGGGAGCATCTGGTGGGCGAGCGCATTGCCGCGCATACGCAGCCGCAGCGGATTAAAGACAAGATTGTCTATGTATCCTGCGATAACTCCACCTGGGCAACGGAGCTGCGTTACCTGCAGCGCCAAATCCTGCGGAAAATCTCTGACCGCCTAGGCCCCGATGTCATTGTGGAACTGCGGATTCACGGGCCGAAACAAAGGCGCAATTATGAGGGGCGGCAGTGGGTCAAACCGCAAGGATCACAAGATACATACGGCTAATAGGCTGAGGTTTACTCAGACCTGCACAACGTAAATAACCTCAGAGCGCCCCAGATTCCTATCTCTCACGGGTGTGGGGTGTCTTTCAGTAGGGGGTATCCGTGTAGAATAGTCAAGGTCTTAGAATTAGCTATAGCCAAAAGGAGAGCACGAATCCGTGGCTGAAGAACACGCATATGATGCCGGGTCAATTACGATCCTGGAGGGCCTCGAGGCCGTCCGTAAGCGCCCCGGCATGTACATTGGTTCGACCGGTTCGCGCGGCCTGCACCACCTCATTTGGGAGATCGTTGATAACTCCGTCGATGAGGCCATGGCCGGCTACGCCGACAAAGTTACCGTCAAGCTGCTGGAAGATGGCGGCGTAGAGGTCATCGATAATGGCCGTGGCATCCCGGTAGAAATGCACGCCTCTGGTGCACCTACCATCCAGGTGGTCATGACCCAGCTGCACGCCGGCGGTAAGTTCGACTCCGACTCCTACGCCGTTTCCGGCGGCCTGCACGGTGTCGGCATTTCCGTGGTGAACGCGCTTTCTACCCGCGTGGAGGCGGAGATTAAGCGCGACGGCAAGCATTGGTACCAAAACTTCCAGAACGCCATCCCAGACGAGCTCGTTGAGGGTGGCAATGCCCGCGGCACGGGCACCAAGATTCGTTTCTGGGCGGACCCGGAAGTTTTTGAAACTACCGAGTACGATTACGACACCATCGCCCGCCGCCTGCAGGAAATGGCCTTCCTGAACAAGGGCCTGAGCATTGAGCTCATTGACGAGCGCGTCACCGAAGAGCAGATCGAGCTGGAGGAAATCGCCGATGCAGAATCCGGCGAGACCAGCGCGGATGAAACCTCCTTCGATGATGCCCCGGACGCCGGCGATACCTTCAACGAAGAATCCGGCGAGGCGGAGGACGCTGCGGCAGAGAAGAAGCGCCGCAAGAAGGTAACCTTCCACTACCCGGATGGCTTGACCGACTACGTCAAGTACCTCAATAAGTCCAAGACCGCGATCCACCCGACCATCGTTTCCTTCGATGCGAAGGGCGAGGATCACGAGGTAGAGGTAGCGCTGCAGTGGAACCAGGGCTATAAGCAGTCCGTTCACACCTTTGCCAATACCATCAACACCCACGAGGGCGGCACGCACGAAGAGGGCTTCCGTGCGGCCCTAACCTCCCTGATGAACCGCTACGCCAAGGAGCATAAGCTCCTCAAGGAAAAGGACGGTAACCTCTCCGGCGATGACTGCCGCGAAGGCTTGGCGGCCGTCATTTCCGTCAAAGTGGGTGATCCGCAGTTCGAGGGCCAGACCAAGACCAAGTTGGGCAATTCCGAGATCAAGGGCTTTGTCCAGCGCGCGGTCAACGAGCACGTCAATGACTGGTTCGATGCCAACCCGGCAGAGGCTAAGGCCATTATCAATAAGGCTGTTTCCTCCGCGCATGCTCGCATGGCTGCCCGCAAGGCTCGCGAGATGGTGCGCCGCAAGTCCGCCACCGACCTCGGTGGCCTGCCAGGCAAGCTTGCAGACTGCCGCTCGAAGGATCCGAAGATTTCCGAGCTCTACATCGTGGAGGGTGACTCTGCAGGTGGCTCCGCTAAGGGAGGCCGCGATTCCATGTTCCAGGCCATCCTGCCGCTGCGCGGCAAGATCCTGAACGTGGAGAAGGCCCGCATGGATAAGGTGCTCAAGAATGCCGAGGTCCAGGCGATTATTACCGCGCTGGGTACCGGCATTCACGAGGAATTCGATATCAAGAAGCTGCGCTACGACAAGATCGTGCTCATGGCCGATGCCGACGTTGACGGCCAGCACATCGCTACGCTGCTTCTGACCTTGCTCTTCCGCTTCATGCCGCAGCTGGTTGAGGACGGCCACGTGTTCCTAGCTAACCCGCCGCTGTACAAGCTCAAGTGGTCTAAGGGTACTCCGGGCTATGCTTTTTCCGACGCCGAGCGCGATAAACTGCTGGCCGAGGGCTTGGAGCAAAACCGCAAGATCAATAAGGATGACGGCATCCAGCGCTACAAGGGTCTGGGCGAGATGAACGCCGCCGAGCTGTGGGAGACCACGCTTGACCCGAGCACCCGCATCCTGCGCCGTGTGGACTTGGAAGACGCGCAGCGCGCCGATGAGCTCTTCTCCATCCTCATGGGTGATGATGTCTCGGCTCGCCGCTCCTTCATCACCCGCCGCGCGAAGGACGTCCGCTTCCTGGATATCTAGAGCGCAGCACGAAGCCCACCGTGGAATTTACCGCGGTGGACTTTAATTGTGGCGTCAGAAAGCGCCGGGCCTAGGCCTGGGAGCTGCGCTGATCCGCTACGGCGAATCCTAGGGAAGCGAGGCACATGGCGAGGATGACGCCGAAGCCGGCAATGATGGACAGCGGCCAGTCCGCGCTTGTGCCGTGCAAGGTGGCAAAAACGATGGCCGTAATAACGGCAAGCCCAATGGCCGTACCGATGCGCTGGCCGGTTTGGAGGACGGCGCCGGACGATCCGGCGTAGGCCTGTGGAACGTGCGCCAAAGTGAGCGTTTGGTTGGGGGAGATGACCGAGCCTTGGCCGCCGCCAACAAAGGCCAGCGAAAGGACCATCCACCATTCGCTGGCTCCCCACTGCTCGGTGGCCCAGATAAGCGCAATTGTGGCCACCAGACCGAAGATGGTCACCAGCATGCCAAGTACCACGACCTTGCGCCCATAAACGGAAACGGATCGACCGGCCAGTGTGGCAGATATGGAGCTCAACAAGGCGGCCGGAATGCCTACGGATCCGGCAGCCAGGGCGGAGTGTCCGAGTCCGCTTTGGAAGTAGAGTGCCACGAGCACCCAAATGCTGGTAATACCCATAAACCACAAGGTGGCGATGATGGTGCCATTGCGAAAACTCGGGGTGGCGAAAATAGTGAGATCCACCATTGGCGGATGGCCGGTGGCCTTGTGGCGGCGCTCCCATAGCACCCAACCCACAAGGAGGACGGCGCCCAGTAGTAGGAGCCACCACACGGCCGGGGAAGCGGACGATTCCATGAAGGGGAAGAGGATGGCCCACACTGCAGCACCGAGAATCACCGCACCGATGGGGTCCAGGGTGGCAAGGGCCTTGAAGATGCCCAGTTTATTGCCATTTTCATCGCGCACGCGGGAAAATAGCGGCCGCGGAAACCACAGCAATCCTAAGATGATGGCGATAAGGCCGACGGGGAAATTGACCAGCATGGTCAGCCGCCAACCTAGGTCCGCGCTGCCGAGGCGAATGAGCAGGCCGCCCAGTACCGGTCCGATGGCCACGGCGATGCCCACCGTGGAGCCAAAGTAGCCGAAGGCGCGGGCGCGTTCCGGACCGCGGAAGTACTGCTGGATCATTCCCACGCCCTGCGGATTGAGCAGCCCAGCGCCTATGCCTTGGATAAAGCGGGCGGCGTTGAGTGCCTCCGCGTTAGGGGCAAAGCCGGCGACGGCGGCGCTGAGGGAATAGATAGCAATGCCTGCTAGAAAGATGCCGCCGCGGCCGAAGAGATCTCCGGCACGGCCGGCCGCCACAAGGATGACACCAAAGGTGAGCGCATAGCCGGAGAGCACCCATTGCACATCGGACTCAGAGGCTCCCAGGCCCGATTGAATAGAGGGCAGGGCTACGTTCACGATGGACACGCTCAGCAGGGACATGAAGAGCGCCGTGAGCAAAACGATAAGCACCCGCCAGCGGGCGGGATCTTGGCCGGCGGGGTACTCGGTCTGGTTAGCTGCGGAAGTAGTCACTTCCACACTTATACTCTGCGGTCTGATTTAGGTTCAAGCGTGCGGAGGCTACATGTGCTTCTGCAGCACGCGGCCGAAATCCGGGACCGCAGGGGTGAGGAATTTCGAGGCCTTACCGCGCAAGGAGTTATAAGGCTTAGACAGCGCGGGGGAGTTAATCTGCTCGGCATGCTTATCGGCCACCGACATAATGGAATCGCTCACCTGGGCGCTGCGCGGTTCCAGGAAGGAACCGAAATCCTGCTCGGAACTTTCCGAAAATTCCTGCCAGTGCGGATCCAGGGCATCGAGAACATCCGGCAACACGCGGCTTAATGCTTTGGTAATGATGGCGGAGTCGACCTTCTTTGCGGCGGCGACGGCGCCCTTGAGCGCCATGCCGGTAATGCCCGATTGCTTGGCGACGACCCCCTCAACCAGCTCGCCGCAATCGTTAATCACCGCAGTGCGCTGCGGACCTGACATAAGTTCAGAAAGATGTGCCATGCTGCACCACCTTACGTGAGTTAGGCGGGCTGGCCCGGCAGGCCAGGGAGGGTGGCCTGAATGGCAGCAATCTGATCGGCGATCTGGTTCAAACCAGCATCGCGCGTCGCCTTCTCCAAATCCACGTTAGGGGAGTACAGCGCCACGGCGCTGGCCAGCGCGGTGACGCCAGCGGCGGCTGCGGTGATAATCAAGGTGAGGTCTAGCTGGGAAGAACCGGTAGAGGAACCACCGGCCTCGCCCGGCTGAAAGTCCGGATTTACGTTCTCCTGCCAGGAATCGGCATCAGCGGCGGTGGCGGTAGGAGCAGTGACGGCGGTGGCAGCTAGCGCCACGGCGGTCAGGCTCGAGGCGGCGATCTTTTTGAAGTGGGACATGGTGGTAGTTCCTTTCTTGGGTCACTATCCCCAGCAACTTAGGTAACTTCTTTAACACTAAGGTAGACGCGCGCGCTGAACTTTGCGAACTCTGCGTTATACCCGTTAAGCGCTGGCACGCGGGCTAATACCTCCGCCATGGCGTGGGCGGCATCGCGGTGGTTGTCATGAATGGCTATTCCTTCCACCTTGGCGGTGCTCGCAGCCGCCGCGGCCGCCAGGGCGGCGAAATTGATGATGCGGACGTTAAAACGAGCACAAAATTCGCGAGCCAAGAGGTAGAGCTGTTCAGTACTCATGCTTAGCTAGGACTGTGCAGGCCGGGCACGGCGGATTTCCGCCTCCAGCTCAGCGCGGCCGGGGAGGAGGGCCCGGGCGGTGGACTGCACGTGGGCGTCGGCAAGCGTGCGGGCTGCCGCCGCAACAACGGCGCGCACCACCGCCTCGTGCTTGGAGGTGCCCTGCGCGGAAGCCAGTAGCGTGAGCGCGTGATCCTGTTCGTCCGTAAGTCGCAATGTCATCGCCATACCCAAGTGATACCACGGTGATACCATCCGTGCGGCAATTCGAGTTCTGAAAGGCTCTAGAGGGTAGAGTTTGGGGTTATGAGTGACAATAACGACGATCTTTTTGATCGCATATTTCCCATTGACATTAATGAGGAGATGGAGTCGAGCTACATCGACTACGCCATGTCCGTCATCGTCGGCCGTGCCCTGCCGGAGGTGCGCGATGGCCTGAAGCCGGTGCACCGCCGTATCCTCTATGCGATGTTCGATTCCGGTTACCGCCCGGAGCGCGGCTACGTGAAGTCCGCCCGTCCGGTCTCGGACACCATGGGTCAGTTCCACCCGCACGGTGACTCCGCCATCTATGACACCTTGGTGCGTCTGGCCCAGTCCTGGAATATGCGCTACCCACTGGTGGATGGCCAGGGTAACTTCGGCTCCCGCGGTAACGATGGCCCGGCAGCAATGCGTTATACGGAGTGTAAGCTCACCCCGCTGGCCATGGAGATGGTGCGCGATATCCGCGAGAACACCGTGGATTTCTCGCCCAACTACGATGGCAAGACCAGCGAGCCGGACGTACTGCCGTCCCGCGTTCCGAACCTGCTCATGAACGGTTCTGGCGGCATTGCCGTGGGTATGGCCACCAATATCCCGCCACATAACCTCAACGAGCTGGCCGAGGCCATCTACTGGCTACTGGATAATCCAGACGCCGATGAAGAGGCTGCGCTGGAAGCTTGCATGGAACGCGTTAAGGGCCCGGATTTCCCCACCGCTGGCCTCATTGTGGGCGATCAGGGCATCAAGGATGCCTACACCACCGGCCGCGGCTCCATCCGCATGCGCGGTGTGACCTCCATTGAGGAGTCTGGATCCCGCCAGACCATTGTGATTACCGAGCTACCGTTCCAGGTCAACCCGGATAACCTCATCTCCAATATCGCGGAATCCGTGGCCAGCGGCAAGATCGCGGGCATCTCCAAGATTGAGGATGAGTCCTCCGACCGTGTTGGCATGCGCATCGTGGTCACCCTTAAGCGCGATGCCGTGGCTCGCGTGGTGCTCAATAACCTCTACAAGCACTCCCAGCTGCAGACGTCCTTCGGCGCGAATATGCTCTCCATCGTCGATGGCGTGCCGCGCACCCTCCGCCTGGATCAGATGCTGCGCTACTACGTGGAGCACCAGATCGAGGTCATCGTTCGCCGTACCCAGTACCGCTTGAACGAGGCCGAGAAGCGCGCCCACATCTTGCGCGGTTTGGTCAAGGCCCTGGATATGCTGGATGAGGTCATCGCCCTTATTCGTCGTTCGCCCACCGTGGACGAGGCGCGCGAAGGCTTGAAGGAGCTTCTCGACGTCGACGATATCCAGGCCGATGCCATCCTAGCCATGCAGCTACGCAAGCTGGCTGCACTGGAGCGCCAGAAGATCATCGACGAGTTGGCCGAGATCGAGCGCGAAATCGCCGACCTGAAGGATATCCTCGCCCGCGAGGAGCGTCAGCGCCAGATTGTCCACGATGAGCTGGCAGAGATCGTCGATAAGTATGGCGATGAACGCCGCACCGAAATTATTCCGGCGACCGGCGATGTCACCGATGAGGACCTCATCGCCCGCGAGAACGTCGTGGTCACCATTACCTCTACCGGCTACGCTAAGCGCACCAAGGTGGATTCCTATAAGGCGCAAAAGCGTGGCGGCAAGGGCGTGCGCGGCGCTGAGCTCAAGCAGGACGATATTGTGAAGAACTTCTTCGTCTGCTCCACGCACGACTGGATCTTGTTCTTTACCAACTTCGGCCGTGTTTACCGCCTCAAGGCCTATGAACTGCCAGAGGGCGGTCGCGCCGCACGCGGCCAGCACGTAGCTAACCTGCTGGAATTCCAGCCGGAAGAAAAGATCGCTCAGGTTATCCAGATCCAGTCCTACGAGGACGCTCCTTACCTGGTCCTCGCCACCCAGCAGGGCCGCGTGAAGAAGTCCCGCCTGACCGATTATGAGTCCGCGCGTTCCGCTGGCCTTATCGCCATCAATCTCAACGAGGGCGATGCGCTCATCGGCGCACAGCTCGTCTCCGAGGGCGATGACATCCTGCTTACCTCCGAGCAGGGCCAAGCTATCCGCTTTACTGCCGACGACGACCAGCTGCGCCCCATGGGCCGCGCTACCGCCGGTGTGAAGGGCATGCGCTTCCGCGGCGATGACCAGCTGCTATCCATGTCCGTGGTCCACGATGGCGAGTTCCTTTTGGTAGCCACTTCTGGCGGCTACGGCAAGCGCACCGCCATTGAGGAATACACCCCGCAGGGCCGCGGTGGCTTGGGTGTTATGACCTTCAAGTACACCCCGAAGCGCGGCAAGCTCATCGGCGCCATCTCCGTCGATGAGGATGACGAGATCTTCGCCATCACCTCCGCCGGCGGCGTCATCCGCACCGAGGTGGACCAGATTCGTCCGTCCTCCCGTGCGACCATGGGTGTGCGCTTGGTGAACCTGGCCGACGACGTCGAACTGCTTGCCATCGACCGCAACGTCGAAGAAGATGGTGAGGAAGACGCTCAGGCTGTAGCCAAGGGCGAAAAGACCGTGGATGAGGTCCAGCAGGAGCACAAGGCTGGCGATGCCTCCAAGGATGAGGAGTAATTAATGGCACGACGAGACGTAACGATTACGCGAATCTCGCCCACTTCCGCGTTCCGCGTTGGTCTGGCCTTGTCACTCGTCGGACTCATTGCCTGGATGCTGGCCGTATGCCTGCTCTACATCGGCCTGAACCAGGTGGGCATCTGGGAATCGCTCAATAGCCTCGTCGGCGGCGTGGGCGGCGGATTCGAGGTCACCTTCGGTGTCATTATCTCCGCCTCCGCGCTCATCGGCGTTATTTTCGCCGTTCTCCTTACGTTGCTGGCACCACTGATGGCGGTTATTTACAACGCCATCGTGGACGTCTTTGGCGGCCTGCGGGTCGACCTAGACAACCGCTAGCGCCTCTCTCGTTCTGGAAGATGCCGGCACCTTCGGGTGCCGGCATTTTTCTTTCTTCCGTGCGAATCTTTCCCCGCTTTTGAGTTGCAAGAAATATCTGTTGAGCAGGCGATTTGTATAAATCCGGGGATAGTATGTAGAGTTAATTCTCGTTCCGCACAAGGGCCTATAGCTCAGTCGGTTAGAGCGCATCGCTGATAACGATGAGGTCGCTGGTTCGATTCCAGCTAGGCCCACCACGGAACAATGGGGCATTAGCTCAATTGGTAGAGCATCTGCTTTGCAAGCAGAAGGTCAGGAGTTCGATTCTCCTATGCTCCACAGCATGAAGTCCGGCTCCCTCTTCGGAGGGGCCGGACATATTTTATTTCCGCGGTCGTTCCCAGGAGCTCTGAGAAGTGACACAATGGTGAGCGCTCCACTCGGATCACCATTTTCGTCCATATAAACCGGCAAAACCGTCGACGAAAACCGAGGTTTGGATGGACGATATCGTTGAAGACAGCACTAAGCCAGTCTCGAAGAGGGAGCCGATGATGGACGGTAGTGGTATCTACGCAGTTGCCCGCCAACGCGCCGGAGAGATGCTCGGCTCGCAGGTACAGCATCCTTTCGGGCCTGACTGGGAAGTATTTAAAGTACGCGGCAAGGTTTTCTTGTTGTTGACCGCGGTGGCGGGCCAAGAGCAAATGATTGTTAAGGCCGACCCGGAAGACGGACAGGCTCTACGGCAGCAATACCCGTTCATTGCGCCGGGGTATCACATGAATAAGAAGCACTGGGTTTCTGTCTACCCACACGCAGAGCTGCACCAACAGCTGATAGAGGAGTTAGTCACGGATTCCTATCGTTTGGTGGTAGAGAAGCTGCCGAGAGCGCAGCGACCGATTTAGCCGAAAGGAAATTGCGGCTGCGAAGTCTCTTTAGTGCGAGTTCTCCGGGGGTTGGCTTTGAGGTTCAAATTCAGTGCCAGATGAATTTGTAAGTAGTAAAAACGAAAATGGCCCCAGAGAAAAATCTGGGGCTTTAATTGGGATGGGTTAGATAGTAGAAACCCAAGTTGCAGTATCGGAGCTGAAAGAGAAAGTGGGCTTCCAAATTAGACGGTATTCACCTGGGTCCGCGCCCTCAAAATAGAGGGTTCCAGTAACGGTGCCACCTGGTGTTAGTTTGCCAGAATCGAGCTGGTCATCAAATCCATTGATAGCGTAATCGGAGACTACGCCGGCCGGAGTCTGAACGCTCCAGTCAAAAGGATTAAAGTCCTTCTCCTTATCGCTATTGTTCACGTAAGTGACTTCAGCTCCAAGATAGGTGTCGCCGAAAACATCGGTGGAAGGCTGGGCATTGTTGATTGTAATTTCTAGCCCGTCCTTGGTGGTGTAGGTTTCACCCAGAGCGAATTCAGTGGACTCATCCTTGGCGGGCGCTTCTTTTTCCTTGCCATTATCAGACGCATTGTTGGCAGACTCAGAGCCCTGAGAGCCAGAATTAGAGGAGGAGTCGTTCGAATCCCCTCCTCCTGTAATAGCGCTGATAATTCCGATGACAACGATTATTCCGAGAATGATGAGACCCCACTTCATGCAGCCGCCCTTCTTCTTTTGGGGCTGCTGAGGGGCCGCGAAGCCCAGCTGCTGAGGAATGCCGTAACCCTGCTGTGGGTTTGGCTGCTGGGCACCATAGGGCTGCTGTCCGTATGGGCTACCGTCTTGGTTATTCGGGTCGGGAAATTGAGGTGTAGACAAAGGCTTACTCCTTCAGAGAGAGATGATGGTGCGAACTTTTTCGCATCATTAAAATTTTAATGTTGCTAGGTCAACAAGAACAAATAATGGTGTTATAAACTGGGGCAAAGATTTGGCTGCGAATTGCTGTTCGGGGAGTGGCGAGTCACTTTAGAATTAAAGCCAAATTGATACAATAAATCCCATGACTGAGCGCGATGACTACTGGCTAAATGATGAAGAACTGGCATCATTTATGTCGCTAATGAGCGTAAATATTCGATTGACCAATATTTTGGATGCTCAGCTGCGTGATGATGCAGGTCTGAGCTTTTTTGAATACACAGTGCTCTCGCGGCTTTCTGAAGCGGAGAATCGCGAAATGCGTATGCGTGACCTAGCGATTACTGCCAATGGTTCTTTGTCTCGTTTGAGTCAGGTCGTTACGCGCCTAGAAAAGCAGGGGTGGGTTGTGCGCCAGCCGTGCCCGACTGATGGACGCACCACCATGGCACAGCTGACGGATAGCGGCTGGGACAAGGTAGTTGAGACTGCTCCAGGGCACGCTAAGCAGGCGCGCAAGTCCGTAATGGATAGCCTCACCCGTACGCAGATCCGCCAGATGCTGCAGATCAATCAGCGGATCATTAAGGCCATCGAGAATGATGAGCGCTACGGCGGGCGCTATTAGCTAGCGGAACTAGCAGGGCTATTTCTTGGGATAGCCGCGGCGGCTCGAGACGGTTTTATCGAAGGGGATCCAAAACCGTAGGGCGGCTTCCTTGTTTTTGGAGATACCGATGCGCGGTCCGCACACCCATTCTGGTTCGGTGGTTCGCTCGACAATCTGTATTGGTTGGTGGTTGTCTTCGAGCGTGAAGCCGAGGGCCTTGCCGAGGTTTCCAGGTCCGCGGGCGAGGTTATGAAAATCAGAGGTGCCACGGCGGGCGAAGGCGGTGTCGGCGCCCTCGATGATTTCACCGCCACGCAGCAGACAGCCCTGGCCAGAGCCTTCAGGGGCACAGACGATATTGACGTTGCGGTGGATGCCGTAAGAAATATAGACGTAGAACCTGCCCGGCGGACCGAACATGGCCGCATTACGCGGGGTCTTGCCTTTGAAGGTGTGTGCCGCGGAGTCCTCGGCACCTAGGTAAGCCTCGACCTCAGTGAGGCGGATGCTCACCCCGGCATGGGTGAGGGTGCAGCCGAGGAGTTGGGGAGCGACGGCGTCGGCAGTCAGGGCAAAATCAATCATTAACCACGAGCATAGTAGCGCTTACCTGGCACAGGGGTGCGCAGGAGGCGATCCAAGCTCACGGGTTCGAGGCCCTTGGCGCGTAGGCCATCGATAACGCAATCGGCGGCATCCACGGTGGTGGGGTGGATATCGTGCATCAAGACGATGGAGCCGGCGCGGGCACCCTGCACGGCCGAGGAACAGACGTGCTCAGAGTTGCGGTCTTTCCAATCCACGGTGTCGACGTCCCATAGCGCCTGGGAGACGCCTTTATCTCGGGTTACCTGATCCACGGTGGCGTTGGTAGCGCCGTAGGGCGGGCGTACCCAGCGCGTGCTTTGGCCGGTGGCCTTCTTAATAGCGGCGTTGCCGGCATCGATTTCCTGGGATACCTGCTCAGGCGACAGAGTGTTGAGTTGGCGGTGGCTCTTGGTGTGGTTTCCAATGGTGTGGCCCTCGGCCTTCATGCGTTTGAGGAGCTCGGGGTGCTGCTCAGCACTGGGGGCGATCACCATGAAGCTTGCGTGTGCGTTCTTGGCCTTGAGTTTGTCCAGCAGGCGGTTGGTCTCGGCACCTGGGCCGTCGTCGTAGGTGATAGCTACGCAATTGGCACAGTCGACGCCACTACTGTTGCGCGGCTCTGTCTTCTTCGCTGGGGTAGGCGCCTTTTGCTTGGGAGCTTTCTGTGGGAAGGCCTTGGAGGTGATGTCCTCGACCTGTGCGCGGGCGTCATCGATGCGATGGTTGATTTCGTCTTGGAAATTCGAGCTGGAGGACACAGGCAGCTGTGGAATCTGCGGCAACTGTGCGTTAGCGGCCGCTGGAACGGCAGCGGCGACGAGCACGGTGAGGGCGGAGGTGAGAATGCGACGCATAGTTTTCCTAAGGATGAGGGAAAGTGGACACGATGTGCCCATGACCCTAGCGCCTGCGTGTTACGGAAGTGATAGGACATGCCTAAAGTGGCCAAAGTGATTTGAGCGGTTCAGGTTGGGAGCGGTTTGTAGTTACTTCGGCTGCGGTAGTAAAGTATCTAGGCACTGGGGCATTAGCTCAATTGGTAGAGCATCTGCTTTGCAAGCAGAAGGTCAGGAGTTCGATTCTCCTATGCTCCACAGCATGAAGTCCGGCTTCCTCTTCGGAGGGGCCGGACTTTTTCTACGTGGTGGGGTTCAGGGGTCGAATTGGCTGCGATCGCAACTTTCGTCCATACAAACCGTGGTTTCCGTCGACGGTTGTGCCGGTTTAGATGGACGAAAATCGTGAACAGCGAAAGAAGAGGGTGGAAGTCTGCAAGGTCGCGGGGGAGAAACTTTCAGTACAGTGAATGGGGAATCATTACCGTCCCGCGATACCACTAGGAGACCAACCATGACCGCCAACGCTCGCTACAGTGATCCCTTTACCTCGGCAGACAAGGAAGTTGCGGCGCCGGAGGGCGCGGAATTCGTTGTAGTGCGCAAGCGCGGCGAGTCCGCAGTGGATGGCGAGGTTGTGAGCTTTCACAGCACCCGCGAAGAGGCGCGCGAGGCGGTTATGGCAGGACTGACCGAGGAGTTTAAGACGGCCGTGGATAACGAGCCGATTTACGTCACCCACGCCCGCCTGCGTTCGCTTTAGAAGCGCTTGACCATCACAAAGTGATCCTCGTGGCTGCCTACGTACTCGAAGCCAAGGTGCTCGTATAGGCCTTTGGCGCGAGGATTATCGGGGTGGACGGCTAGCGAGATGCCGGGGGCGCGCAGGGTCTGGGCGAGGGAAATGGCGGCGTCGATAAGCGCGGTGGCAATGCCCTGGCCCTTATAGCGGGCCTCGACCGCGATGGCGAGCTCCGGAATGGCGGGCTCGACAAAGCCAAAGCCGTGGTTATCCTCCGTACCCCAGTTGAGCCACACGCCGCCAGCCGGGACGAGCTCCTCCCATGCGATGAAGCCGCCCTGATTGGGCTCCCAATTTTCCACGTAAAAGGCAAAATCATCGGCAAAATCGGGGGAGAGCTCGCCGTGCTCGTCGCCGAAAGTATCGGTGAGGAAGTTGAGTCGGGCGAGGTAGGTGCGGTCAGATTCTTGGGTTGCGCGAAGTTCCATAAGATCCACGATAGACGGCGGGCCGTAGCGTGGGGTGGGCACGCGAAAAATCCCTTCCGTACAAGCCGGTGACCTGCAGGGAAGGGATTGTGCTAACGCTTAGGCTAGGTGGTAATTGCGGACGTCGTGACCGTTGAACTCGCGCTCGATGCCGGCCTCATCCACGGAGTGGAAGGTGGTTCCGTTATCGATGGCGAAGCGCAGATTATCCACGCGAGAGGAAGGGTCTTTGGACACCGCACCCGCCGGGAAGTAGTACGTTGAGCCGTCTTTGAGCTTGACGGTGAGGGACTCAAAGCTCATTGTTCATCTCCTTGTAGAAAGATCCCTAATGTGGGGATTCAATCAAGAGATTTTTGTTTAGGCAAAGCAATGAGATCTAGACAACGCTACGCATACCCCCACGGCGGGGTGGTAAGCGTATTTATTCCTCGGTTTACAGGCGGTGCTTGCCCTCGTTTTGGTGGTCATCGGTAACGCGGGTGGTATCGGCCGGCTGAGCTGCTTCTTCCTCGCGGTGCTTGGCCAGCTGCTCATCGATGGAGCCGAGGAGCTCCTCATCGCGTACGGCACCTTCTTCAACGAGGTCAGACTGGGTGTCATTCTCGCTGGTGGAGGTGTAGACCAAGGTGGACTCCGGAGCGGTGTGGGAATCGGACTGGAAGTCGTCCACGCGTGGCGGGGTCTGGGACGGCTTGTCGTTGGAGCGCAGCCAGTAGTAGGCACCACCGGCTGCAGCGGACAGCAGGGCGATGATGCCGGCGAAGATCCAGCCCTTAGAGGACTTCTTATTCTTCTTCTGCTTCTTGGCTACCTTTGCGGACTTCTTCTTGAGGTTCTTCTGGGCCTTCTGAGAATCCTTCTTGGCCTGCTTGCGGGCCTTCTTAGCCTTCTTGGTGGCTTCTTCCTTGGCGTCGTTCAGGCGCTCGGTGGCGTCTTCGCGGTAGTCGTTGAACTCCTCCAGGGCGCGCTCGAGGCGGGAGTGTGCGGCGCGGGTGACGGCGCCTGCCTGACGGCGCGGCTCGGCGAAGGTGCCGTTATCGCGCTCGTCCATCTTCTGTGCGGCCTCTTCCAGGGCGGTGTAGGCCTCGCGGGACTTTTCCTCGCGGTAGTTATTGAACTGGCTCCACAGGTTCGATGCGGTCTTAAAGGCCACCTTCAGTGTGGTGGGGTTCATGGGGTGGGACACTCCTTAACTCAGATTTATCAAGTCGCTTTCACCCAGCATAGTGACGTGGTGGTTGGTGTACCACCGTTCGCGTCGTGGCGTACAGCGGGTACGCGCTAGAAATAGACCGCTTGGTTCAGAATCAACGATTATTATTCACCTAATTTTTCGCTAACCTCGCAGTTTGCGGGCTTGCAAAGGTATCACCATTGCACAATCGCTACCGCGCTAACTGAACAGCTTGGTACGTTTTTCTCAACACACCAACGACGACCAGCAAAGGAGGTGACCATGAGCCCGCGACTTTCGGCTTCCGCGCCCTTGGACTATGAAAGTGAAGAGGAAGCACATGCGCCCGAGCGCCTTGCCCTTTCCTTTGAGGTAATCCCGCCGCGCCACGATGCCGATGCCGCCAAGATCGACCGGTTACTAGAAGTCCTGGAAAGCTATCACCCTGATTACATCGCGGTGACCAGTTCCCAGCGCTCCGGTTGGTTGGAGGGAACCGCGGCCTTCATTGAGAAGATTTCGCAGAACACCTCTATGCGCCCCCTGGCGCACCTGGCCTGCACGGCCGGGACACGCGACGAGCTCATCGGGTGGATTAATCGCTTGGTGGATGCCGGCGTGCGCGGCCTGCTGGCCCTGCGCGGCGATCTCCCCGAAGGGGGCATGCCCGAGCACTACCTGCAACATGCCGATGAGCTGGTTCGCCTCATCCGTCAGCTAGAAAGCCATCAGGCGGCCCGCTTCGCCGCCGGCCGCCTCGCGGTGAGCGTGGCGTGCTATCCCAGCGGCCATGCCGAATCCAAGAATGAGGACGAAGACTTCGACGTCCTGCTCAATAAGCAGCGCCTCGGCGCGGACTTTGCCATCACCCAGCTTTTCTTTGACGCCGAGGACTTCCTCCGCTTCGCCCAAAAAGCCAAGCTAGCCGGGGTGAAGATCCCCCTCATTCCGGGGATTATGCCCATGACCAGCCTGCGCCGGTTGGAGCGAATGGGGCAGCTGTCCGGGCTGACCGTACCCGAGAGGGTACGCACTCAGCTCGCGGCAGCGACAACCCCAGAAGAGGAATACGAAATCGGCATGGAGCTTACCGCCCAATTGGCCCGCACCATCGTGGCCGGCGGCGCGGACGGCCTCCATATCTATACCCACAACAACCCGGACATTACGCAAGACCTGTTATCTCGAATCGGAGTAGACAATGACGAACACTAACTTCCCCAAGGCGACGATTGAGGGCTACCCTCGCGTCGGCGCTAACCGCGAACTCAAGCGTGCGCTGGAATCCTACTGGGCCGGCCGCATCGATGCGGAAACCTTCGAGTCCGCCGCACATTCCCTGCGCCTGGATACTTATAACCGCCTGCGCGACCTGGGACTTACTGAGGACTACGCCATTCCTGCCGACGTCGCCTACTACGACCAAGTGCTCGAGACCGCACTGACCGTTGGTGCCGTGGCCGGCGAGACCCTGGATGATGAGTTCACCTTGGCCCGCGGCAATAAGGACACCGCGCCGCTGGAGATGACCAAGTGGTTCGATACCAATTACCACTACATCGTCCCGGAAATCGCCGATGACCAGGACTTCAAGGCGCACCCGCAGCGCGTTATCAAGCTGGTAGAAGAGGCCCGCGCGGCAGGCCACACCGTGCGCCCATACCTCGTCGGCCCGGTTACTCTGCTGGCCCTGTCTAAGCAGGCAGAGGGTGCTACCAAGTCTCCGCTCGACCGCTTGGATGATGCCGTCAAGGCCTACCAGGAGGTACTGGCTGAGCTGGATAAGTCCGGCGTGAAGTGGGTACAGTTGGCCGAGCCTGCCCTGGTAGCGGACCTGACCATCGCCAATGATGAGGAACTGGCCGCCCACACCAAGCGCGCTTATGAGGCAATTTTGGGTGCGGACAATCGTCCGCAGGTATACCTCACCACCCCGTATGGCTCTGCGCGCAAGGGCCTCGAGGTCCTGGCCGAGCTCAAGCCGGAGGCCGTGCAGGTGGACCTTTCCGTGGGCACCCTGGCACTCGATGAGGGCTACCTCGATCGCGTGAAGAACCTGAAGTCCCACGTGGTTGCCGGCCTTATCGACGGCCGCAATGTCTGGGCCGCCAACCTGCGCGACCTGCGCTCCAAGTACGAGGACCTAGAGAGCAGCCTCGACTCCCTTTCTGTATCGACCTCCGTATCCTTGCAGCACGTGCCACACACCGTGGAGGCAGAAACCAAGCTGCCTGCAGACGTCGCCACCTGGTTCTCCTTCGCCAATGAGAAGGTCAAGGAAGTCGTCGCCCTGTCCCAAGGCCCGCTGGAGGCACCGGAGGCGTATAGCATCAGCGACCGCGCAGTGCGCACCCGTGCCGAATCCGAGCGCATCCACAACGCGGCGGTCAAGGCGCGCATCGAGAAGCTACCGGCCGGCGAGGTCAAGCGCGAGCCTGCCTTTGCTGAGCGCAACGAGGCGCAGAAGGAACTCGGCCTGCCGCAGCTGCCAACCACCACTATCGGCTCCTTCCCCCAGACCAAGGAGATCCGCCAGGCGCGTGCGGCGCACCGCAAGGGCGAGCTTTCCGACGCCGACTACAACGCCGCCCTCAAGGACGAGGTCAAGTCCGTCATTGAGCTGCAAGAGCGCCTCGGCCTCGATGTCCTCGTTCACGGCGAGCCGGAGCGCAATGACATGGTCCAGTACTTTGCCGAGCTGCTCGATGGCTTCGTCACCACCGAAAACGGCTGGGTCCAGTCTTATGGCTCCCGCTGCACCCGTCCGCCAATCGTGGTTGGTGACATCTCCCGCCCGGCTGCGATGACCACCGAGTGGTCCAAGTACGCCCAGTCGCTCTCGGAGCACCACGTCAAGGGCATGCTCACCGGTCCGGTGACCATCTTGGCCTGGTCCTTCGTCCGTGATGACGTACACCAGTCCGTCTCCGCGGACCAGCTCGGCGTCGCGCTGGCGGATGAGGTGCATGACCTGGAAGAGGCCGGCATCGACATCATTCAGATCGACGAGCCGGCCCTGCGCGAGCTGTTGCCGCTGCGTGAGGAAGACCGCAAGGCGTACCTGGACTGGGCCGTGCGTTCCTTCCGCCTGGTAGCCCTCGAGGCCAAGCCGACCACCCAGATCCACACCCACCTGTGCTACTCCGAGTTCGGCCAAATCATTGATGCCGTTGCCGGTTTGGATGCCGATGTCACCTCTATCGAGGCGGCCCGCTCCCGCATGGAGCTGCTGGAGGATATCGACGAGACCTTCCACTCTGAAATTGGCCCGGGCATCTACGATATTCACTCCCCGCGCGTGCCTTCCGTAGCGGAGATGGCCGAGCTCATCCGCGCCGCGCTCAAGCACGTGCCGGTCGAGCGCCTGTGGGTTAACCCGGACTGTGGCCTGAAGACCCGCGGCTACGAGGAGACCGAGGCCTCCCTGCGCAATATGGTGCTGGCTCGCGATGAGGTGCGCGAGTCCCTCTAAATCCTCCCTAATCGCACCGCAATCCCGGCTGAGTGATGGACAAAAGGTCCTTACGCGGCCGGGATTTCGCGCTTTTCCTGGCGGCGATTATTGATCCAGCCGATGATCATCGGCAGCACGGAAATTGCCACCACGATCAGCATGATGATGTCGATGGAGTGGGCAATGCCCGGGATACCGCCCAGCAGGACACCGACGAGCAGCATGGAACCTACCCAGCCCACGCCGCCGAGGATATTCCAGCGCAGGAAGGAGGAGTAGTCCATTTTTGCGGTGCCGGCGGCGAAGGGGACGAAGGTGCGCACAATCGGCACGAAGCGGCCCAATACCAGGGCCACCGGGCCATGGCGCTGGAAGAAGTCTTCCGCGCTATCAAGGTGTTCGGTGCGCAGGATGCGGGCATCGTCCTTGAAAAGCTTGCGGCCAAAGCGGCGGCCCAAGTAGAAGCCCACCTGGTCGCCAGCAAAGGCGGCCACCGCGGCCACGACAAAGAGCAGCCAGGCGTTGATGTCGAGTTCGTGGCGCAAGATGGCCGCGGTAACGAGCAGTGAATCACCTGGCAAGAATGGGAAAAGCACGCCGGACTCGATGAAGATGACGACGGCGACGCCGAGGAGGATATAAGGTCCAAAGCTTTGGAGCAGCGAGCCTGCGTCCATGAGGTTGTGGAGGGAGGACAAGAAATCCATGTGCGGATCCTTTCTTAGTGGTTCCTTTAGTATCCTCCGCAAACTGCAAAGTAGCTGCGAATCCACTGGGTGTCCGAATGGAACCGATATGTTTCTTTCCTCCTCCTAGCTTCCGGGTAAGAAACATCACTAGCGTGGGGGTATGAACCACTCCGCATTCCGCAATAGTCAAGACACTTTTCTCTCCGACGCCCTTGCTGGGCTCATCGCCAACCACCCCGATGCTCGCTGGCACGACGTTGGCTTCATTGGCCGCTCCACGCCGCTGCGCACCGCGGACGGTGATCCGGCAGTGGCGGTGATTTCCGGTGGCGGTTCCGGCCACGAACCGATGCATGCCGGGTTTGTCGGCCAGGGGATGCTCGCAGCGGCCTGCCCGGGATTGCTCTTTACCTCCCCGAACGCGGTCCAGGTAAGCGAGGCCACCCAGTGGGCTGACCAGGGCAGGGGAGTAGTCCACGTGGTGAAGAACTACACCGGAGACGTCATGAACTTCACCGTCGCCCGCAACGCCGCCGAGGCGGTAGACACCCGCACGGTACTGGTGGCCGATGATATTGCCACCGATGGCAACGAGGACGGCCCCGGCCGCCGCGGTACGGGCGCGACCATCCTGGTGGAAAAGGTCGCAGGCGCCGCCGCCTACCGCGGCGATGACGTGGACACAGTCGCTGAGTTGGGCAAGCGTGCCGCAGAGAATTCCCGCAGCATGTCCGTGGCGCTGGGCGCCGGCTTCATGCCGACCACCGGCCGCGAAACCTTCGATCTGGATGCCGGCCAGATGGAGGTGGGCGTGGGCATTCATGGCGAGCCGGGCACGCACACCGAGCAGGTGGGTAGCGCGAGCGCCATTGTGAGCCAGGTCCTGGATAAGATCGCGCCCGCCCTTGAGCTGGGCCAGGGCGATGAGGTGGTGTGCCTGGTCAATGGCCTCGGCGGCACCACCCCGCTGGAGCTGAGCCTGCTCTTTGGCGAGGCCTCCGCGCAGCTTTCCCAGCGCGGCGTCACCGTCGCCCGGTCGTTGGTGGGCTCCTACGTCACCGCAGTCAATATGCACGGCGCTTCTTTTACGCTGCTCAAGGCAGATGCGGAGCTGCTCGAGCTTATCGACGCCCCCACAGGTGCCCCAGCCTGGCCACACACCCTGGGCGGTGCGAAGGCGGTGGAACCGGCCACCATCACCTTCCAGGATGAGCTGCCTACCGAGGGTGAGGAGAATCAGTGGCTCACCGCCTTTGTGGAACGCCTTCAAGCTTCCTTTGCGGCACTTACTGAGTTGGATCGCAGGGCCGGCGACGGCGACTTTGGCCAGAACATGGAGGCGGCCTTCAGCGGCATCGAGCTTCCCCTGCGCGGCACGGATACTGAAATCTTCACCGGGCTAGCCAAACGCCTGCTCGTCCTCGCCGGCGGTACTTCCGGAGCCGTCTTCGGCACGCTCTTTAATGAATTGGCCCGCGCGGAGTCGCTGGCGGATGGGCTCAATGACGCGGCCGACCTCATCCACGAGCTTGGTGGCGCGAAGCGCGGCGATCGCACCATGCTCGATGCCCTCATCCCGGCCGCCGAAAAGGCCCGCGAACTAGGCGCGAAGGATCCGGATGCGGAGACTTTGCAGGCCCTTTTTGATGCTGCCCATGCCGGAGCCCTCGACACCGAGGACCTCGCGGCAAAGAAGGGCCGCGCTTCCTACCTGGGAGATCGCAGCAAGGGAGTTATCGATCCGGGCGCCATCGTGGTCAGCTGGCTTTTCGGGGGAGAACCTCTTTCAACGCGCTAAGCGAGCGCAGATCCCCATCGCCCGCACGGTCGAGGTGGAGCGCATGCAGACCCGCCGTGCGCGCGCTCTGCACATCGTTGGTGAGGGAATCGCCCACCATCAGCGTGTCCGCGGGGGCCGCACCCAGCTGATCGCAGGCGGCGAGGTAGGCCGCGCGCTGCGGTTTGGGGCAGCCGAGGTCGACGGTGGGGATGAGGTGGACGTCGGCAAGCGCAAGGCCTGTCGCCTCCAGCTTGGCCTGTTGCATCTCGCGCTCGCCGTTGGTGAGAACGCCCACCTGGAAGCCGGACTCGAGGGCCCAGGTGAGGGTGGGCAGGGCGTCGGCAAACGCGCGCCATTGCTCCCGGTAGGCGGAAAGATAGCCGTCGTAGGCGGCCAGCGCCTCGGCATCGCTCATCTCTCGGCCGAGGAATTCGCGGCAGCGCGCCGACCGCTGGCCGTGGTGGGAGACCTCGCCGCGCTCATAGGCTTGAAACCACTTTCGTTCAATGGCCGCGAACCGCGCATGCTGGCCCTCGGGCAGTCCGAGTTCGCGGCACCACTGATCCACTGCGTCCCGGGCCGCGCCGGTGTGGTCGAGCAAGGTGTCATCCAGATCAAAAAGTAGCGCGCGAATCATGCCTTCAGGCTAGCGCGATCGCTGACAGCGTTATGTCATGCGCGGCAGGCGCGCGTTAAATTCTTTACAATGGCTGGCATGACTCAGAAGACCGCAACTGCAACGATGCATACCAACTACGGTGACATTGTTATCGATCTCTTCGGTAACCACGCACCGGTAACCGTTGAAAACTTCATTGGCCTAGCCAAGGGCGAGAAGGACTACTCCACCCAGAACGCAAAGGGCGAGCAGTCCGGCCCGTTCTATGATGGCGCAATCTTCCACCGCATCATCGATAACTTTATGATCCAGGGCGGCGACCCTACCGGCACTGGCCGCGGTGGCCCGGGCTACCAGTTCCAGGACGAGTTCCACCCGGAGCTGCAGTTTGACCGCCCATTCCTGCTGGCTATGGCCAATGCCGGCCCAGGCACCAACGGCTCCCAGTTCTTCATCACCGTGGCGCCGACCCCGCACCTGAACAACCACCACACCATCTTTGGTGAGGTTACCGATGCTGCCTCCCAGGAGGTTGTGTCCAAGATCGCCAAGGTTGATACCGACCGCATGGACCGTCCGCACGAGGACGTTGTTATCGAGTCCATCGATATCGCGTAATCGCTTTTTCCCTCGGGCCCGTCACCGCATTTCCGTGCGGCGGCGGGCTCGTTGCAGTTTTACCCCAAGCAATCTACCGCTAGACCCGCCCCAAGGACTGACAACTTCATGACCATGGTGAGAAACTATATCCGCGCTACCCCGGCGACCGCGCTCATTGCCGCCGTTTGCATCATTGCTTGGCTTATTACCGCGGTGCAGGCTCGCACGCTAGGAGCCACCTTCTATGATTCCCCGCTCGCAGCGGATTGGGGCCTGTGGGGACCGGATTATCCCTTCCGCCCTCAGGCTGCGCTGTCTTCGGAGTTTATGCACCTAGACGCGGGCCACTTGGCGGTGAATATGGTCATGCTCTTGCTCATAGGCAGGGAAGTGGAGCGGGCGCTTGGCACTGCGCTGTACCTCGCCGCCTACCTCATTTCTTGCCTCGGTGCGTCCGCCATGATCTTGAAATTCGACTTCAATACCCCCACCGTCGGCGCTTCCGGTGCGCTCTTCGCGCTCATGGCCATGCTCGTAGGCGCTTACCGCCAGCGCGGGCTCGATCTCCGCGCGCCCATCGCCCTCGTTCTGGCGAATGTGGCCTATACCTTTCTAGCCGATGGCGTATCCCTGTGGGGACACCTTGGCGGGTTGTGCACAGGCATCGTGTTGAGCCTTTTCCTCTATCGAAAAAGCCCCACCCTCCGCTGGGGCGGCGTTGCTGCGGTGGCCGCGGTAGTCCTCGCACTATTAGCCCACCAAGCTGGGTTTTGGGGATAACTGTGGAATTTGATCACCGGAAAGCGTGTGCGAAAGAATTCCACAATGGTTATCCACATTGTGGATAACTACATTTTTGTAATTTACCGAACGTCCTTCCGGAGTTTTCCCTAATCGCGCTGGTCTGGGCCGTGTGAAAGTGTGAAAATCAGCTTGTGGAAGCCCGTGAAAACAGTTATCCACAGGGTGTTAATAATTGTGTGAAATTCACATTTCACAGGTTTTCTCCACAGCCTGTGGATAACTTTCTACCCATTGTGTTAACAAGACTGATAAATTTGGGCATTGACCTGCATAAGGAGCATTGTGGATTATCAACCTCGCGCTGTGATCGTCGGCGCAGGCCCGAATGGACTCACGGGCGCGGCGCGCTTGGCTATGGCCAGATGGAGTGTGGATATCTACGAGCGCGCCGGCCGGGCCGGTGGTGCAGCAGCTTCGTCTACGGAGATTTTCCCGGACACGATTGTGGATCTCGGCGCGGCCGGGCACCCCTTTGGTGTAGCGAGCCCGGCCTTTCGCGCCCTCGACCTGGAAGCCCACGGTCTGCGGTGGCGCAATGCGCCTTATCCCATGGCCCATCCGCTAGAAGGCGCGCCGGCCGGGATCTTGCACGGTTCTTTGGCGGACACGGCGGCGGATTTGGGAGCCGATGCCCAGGCGTGGAGGCGGTTGCACGGGCACATCGTCCGCCACATCGATGAGCATGTGGACAATGCGCTTACCCCGTTGGTGCGTTGGCCCGAAAGACCCGTGCGCTTGGTGCAATTTGGCGCGGCCGGAGTCTTGTCCGCCAGCAGCTTGGCGGGGGCGGCCTTTCGCACACCCCAGGCCCGCGCGCTCTTTGCAGGCAGCGCGGCCCATGCGATTACCTCGCCCACCTCGCCTTTGACCTCGGCGTTCGGCCTGCTCTTTGGCGGGCTAGGCATGACCCGCGGCTGGCCCGTGGTGGAGGGTGGCACCGGTGCTCTTATCGACGCCCTCCTTAACCTCCTCCGCTCCCACCATGCCCGCCTCCACACCGGATGCGAGGTCACCGATCTGCGGGAGCTGCCTCAGGCCGATGCGACCATCCTGAACCTGACCCCGCGCCAGATAATGCGGCTGGGCGGTCTGGAACTGCGGGGCGGCACTCGGCGGAGCCTGGCGCGCTGGCGCTATGGCAGCGCCGTCTTCAAAGTGGACTTCCATCTCAGCGAACCCGTCCCGTGGGCCGATCCGCGCGTGGGTCAGGCCGGCACCGTGCATGTGGGTGGCACCTTGGAGGAGATATGTGGGGCTGAGGGGGACGTCGGCAAGCGGCGTATGCCTAAGCGACCCTTGGTATTAGCATGTCAGCAATTTGTTGCCGACCCCTCCCGAGGGCAAACGCTGTGGACCTATGCGCATGTCCCGCGCGGCTATGTGGAGCGCTATCCGGGTGAGGTCACCGAGCTGATTGCTGCCCAGATCGAGCGCTTTGCCCCCGGATTTCGCGATACCATCCTGTCGACCCACGCTACGAGCCCGGCCGATCTGGAGCGATGGAATCCCAATCTGGTGGGCGGTGATATTGCCGGCGGCGCCATGACTGGGCTGCAAACCCTCCTGCGACCACGCCTTTCAACCCATCCGCACCGTCTCGCGCCGGGAGTCTTCATGGCCTCTAGCTCCGCCGCTCCCGGCGCTGGCGTGCACGGTATGCCGGGATGGTGGGCAGCGGAGGAAGCGCTTAGCTCACAAATAAATTCATCCACAAGTATGAGACTGGGGATGGAACGCTAGGCTGTATGACTATAACGTTGAAGAATTCTCAGCTTCACCCTCCGGTCAGAGGCGTGCATATGGCGTGGGCGGCAGCAAGTGTAGCTGCCATGTTCACCGGTGCGGCGATTGTCGGAATTGCCTTTGGGCTGGCCTGCGGCGGGGATAGTTCCTGGATTGCCCTGGGAGTTTCACTAGGCGGCGCGATTAGCGGGTTGGGCATTTTATGGTACGGCTTCTATCGACGTCTTGGCTGGTCCCGCCGCGACTTCGGCTTTCTTCCCTGTACACATTCGCTTTGGCACCTCCTATGGTGGATACCTCTTACCCTGCTGGGCGGTGGCGCGGCTACGGGAGTGATTGGATGGCAATTCGGTACCGAGCAAAAATCTTCAAGTATCGCTGAAGGCATAGACATCAGTCCTGTTGCTGCTGTGCTCGCGGTCGTGTGCGGTGCAGTGGTCATTCCCCTTATCGAAGAAGTTGTCTTCCGGCGAGTTCTTTTTGATTGGTTGCAAGGAAAAATGCCAACTGCCATAGCTGCTTCTCTAACGGTGGCCATTTTTGCGGTAATGCACGGCATCCCTATGGTGGTGGTCTACTTAATCTTTGCTGGCACATCACTTATTATTGCGCGACTGTGGTTTAAATCCCTCACTGCACCGTTTCTCATACACTGCGTAAACAACGCCGTGGTATTCCTGGTCGCACTTAACGGTTAATCCTGCTGTGCCTTGGGTCGTGCTTGCCGCTGCCAGATGAAAAAGCCTGCGCCGATGAACCAGAGAGTCGCGGCGGCGAAGTACCCAGGAATGGTCGTGGTGCGGGGCAGGTAGGAGCTACCGGGGACCTGCCCGGTTATGACGGGTTCGAGGAAGAAGCCAAGGGCGGCGGCATAGTCAAACCAACGGAACCGTGCCGAGGCGGCACCGGCTAGGCCCAGTACCGGTCCAGAGATGAGCGCTAGGAGGAACCACTGGGCGTTGTACTCGAATGCCTCGCGCCAGTTATATACCCTGAAGAACACGAGCAACGCGTAGTGCACCGCCAGCATCAAAACGATGATTCCCGTACCGGCCAGGGGTGCCTTGCGCCACCGGCCCGGAAAATCCTTACCCATGAGGTAGCTAAAGATTCCCCACACCATCCCCGAGCCTAAGACGTTACCAAGGTAGTTGCGCACGGAAAGCCGGAGGGGACCGGCGCCGGTGAGGAGGGTGGCGTCGGCAAACGCGATATGCACGGCCGCGTAGGCAACCGCAATAATGAGGCCAGCAGCAAGAATATGGCGAGACATGTGGCTCCTAGATATGAAAAATCCTCGCCACCTACAGGAAGTAGGAAGCGAGGGAATAGGCTGTGGCGTTTAGCTTAGCGCCACCCCATGGTCATCAGCAGGCCAATGATGGCGAGCCCGAAGCCAATGCCATAGTTCCAAGGGCCGAGTTCCGCCATGAATGGGATGTCTTCGCCAGCGAGATAATTGACCACAAGCCACAGCAGGCCGATGACCATCAGACCCAGCATGATGGCGACGTACCACTTCGGGGTGCCCTCAGAATTAATCTTGACGGGCGTGCGGTTGGTAGCAGAGCTCGAGGTAGGGACGGAGGAGCTCTGGGAAATCTTTGACTTCGGCATAAGATACCTTTTCTAGATTTAAGTTCTTATCTAAGTTCTTACTGAGGCCTTAGGATACCAGCAGTTATGGCTGCGGCAGAAGTGCAGCGGGGTCGAAGTTCCACAGGCGGATATCAATATTTTGATCCTTGCGCATGGTATCGCCCGGGTTCACAGACGCCCAGCCAATCTTATTGGCATCCACCAAGGCACCGGTAGGTGCCGGCTCGCCCACGATGAACTGGCCGGTCCAGCCAGCCTCCCGCAGCGCAGCCTCAGCCTGGCCTTGATTCTTGCGTACCAGGTCAGGGGCCTTAAAGAGCATTCCATTGGATACCTCAACGGTAACGGGCTTGCCCTTTTCCAGCTCCGCGCCCTGATTGGAGACGCTAAGCACCGTGCCCTTTGGCTCCAAGGAATCTACCTCGCGCACGTCTACGTCAAAATCATTCGACTCTAGGCGGCTCTGGGCATCCTCGACATCCATGCCGGCAACATCGGGCACGCGCTTCTTCTCGACGCCCTTAGATACCGTCACCCGCACCTTCGATCCCTTGGACAGCTGCGTGCCGCCGGCCGGGTCCTGCTTGATGATCTGGCCGGCTGGGGAGTCGTCGTTTTCCTCCGAGACATCGGAGTTGAGCGCCAAGCCTGCCTCTTGGAGGGCCTGGGATGCTTCGTCCAAGGTCATGCCGGTGATATCTGGGACATCCGTAATCTCCTTGCCGGAGGAAACAGTTAAGGTCACCGAGGCATTCTTCTGCAGCTCGGAGCCTGGGGCCGGATTAATGCGGATGGCATTATTGCGTGGAATATCCGGGTTGGCCTCCTCATTGACGGTGACCTGCAAACCCATGTCTTCTAGTTCCTTAACCACCTCGTTGCGCGGGCGGTTTTCCACCTCTGGCACGGTGATTTTGTCCTGGTGGGCCGATTGGGTCTGGCGTGGCTTATCTTCAGAGCCTTTATCGTTGGAGAAGAAGTCCCAGGCGAAGTAGCCCACGATGGCCACCAAGAGTGCGGCCAGGAAGGCTGCCAGCCACTTCATCCAGCCGCCACCCTGATTCTCATCGTCCTCGGTGGGGCGGGTGGACTGGATTGGCGCGCGGTGCGCGGCCGCAGCTGGTGCGGCGGCGCCGACCATTTCGGTAGGCTGCTCGTCTTCTTCCTCGTTGACGTGCATGCGCGCTGCAGCGGTGACCTGCCCATTGCGCAGGCGCTCCAAATCGCCGGCCATCTCCCAAGCGGACTGATAGCGATCCGCCGGGTGCTTGGCCATAGCGGTAAGTACTACCGCATCGATATTGACGCGTTGGGTAGGAGTCAGCGAGGGATCCGCGATGAGCTCCGACGGCGGCGTCGGCTCTTCCTGCACATGCTGATACGCAACCGCAAAGGGGGTTTCGCCCTCAAAAGGAGTATGGCCAGTAAGCGCCTCGTAGAGCACACAGCCCAGCGCATAGACATCGGAGCGGGCATCCGCGTTCTTACCGCGGGCCTGCTCCGGGGAAAGGTACTGGGCGGTGCCGATAACGGCGGAAGTTTGCGTCATCGCCGAGGTGGAATCATCCAAGGCACGGGCGATGCCGAAGTCCATCACCTTCACCTGGCCGGTGTTGGTGAGCATAATATTTGCTGGCTTGATATCGCGGTGAATAATCCCGGCCTCGTGCGAGGCTTGCAGTGCATCCGCTACCGGTTTGAGGATATCTGCCGCCTCCTGGGCGGACAGAGCGCCATCCTCGCGAATGATATCTCGCAGGGTGCGGCCGTTGACCCGCTCCATGACGATATATGGGATGGTCATGCCATCCAGCTCGGTTTCACCAGTGTCATAAACCGCCACGATATTGGGGTGATTCAGCTTGCCCGAGTTCTGGGCCTCGCGGTAAAAGCGCTCACGGAAGTTGACGTCGCGCGCCATTTCCGGGCGGAGCATCTTTACCGCTACCTGGCGGCCTAGGACGGTGTCTTCGGCAGCATAGACCTCAGACATGCCGCCGGCGCCGATGATCTCGCCTCTCCGATAGCGGTCATTGACCATCGCTTAGTCACCCTCCTGTGTAAGTAGATCGGCCAAGTCTCCGGGGAGCTCATTAGCCTGCGAGTTTACTGGAGTATCCAGCTCAGGTGTGTTTTCAACGTGCGTATCCTGCGGATTCTGTTGCGTTGGTACGGCCGGGGGCTGTTCCTGGTGGGTAGGCGAGTGGCGCGTGGGTGTCTCGCGGTGAGTCGTACGCGGGGCTTCTTCCTGATCGGATTCCTGCTGCTCGGTCTCTGTCACCGTCACCGGTGCCGGGGCCTCTGCTGTATCTTCGTCCGGGGTGTCCTGCGGGGTGGTGGTGGGATCGCGGTATTCCGTAACTACCGAGGTTTCCGGCGTGCTGGAGGGTTCGCTTTTTCCTTCTTTATCGCTCAAATTCTGATAGGCGGCGTAACCGCCGCCGGCCAAGGCTGCGAGGAGCAGGGTGATACCCAGGCCCTTCAGGAAAGAGGAGCCACCCTTGGATTCCTTTTGCGGAGCGGTTCCTGCTGCCGGATGGATCGTGGTGGGTTGGGCGACGTTGCCCAGCATCTCCGTCGAGGCAGACGGCGATGGTTCTGGTGCGCGCTGCGTTAGTGGAGCAGACTTAGGCTGCGGCGGGCGCTTGCCCAAGCGAACTGCGGAGATGGCCAGAGTGAACTCATTGCCATCGGCGTAGCGGGTAGAGGGGTCCTTGCGCAATGCGATGCGAATGAGCTCGCGGGCTGGAGCGCTGATATTCGTTGAGAGCGGCTCTGGCTCCTGGTTGATGTGCGCCAAGGCGATGGACACGGAGGAATCTCCGGTAAAAGGGCGCTTGCCGGCGAGCATTTCGTAGCCGACGACGCCGAGCGAATAGACGTCGGAAGCCGGCGTGACGTCCTTGCCCTGTGCTTGCTCAGGCGATACATACTGTGCGGTACCCACCACCATGCCGGTGCGGGTCAGCGGCACGGCCGCAGCCGCCTTAGCAATGCCAAAGTCCGTGATCTTGACTTGGCCATTTTGCGTAATAAGCAAGTTGCCGGGCTTAATATCGCGGTGCACTAGCTCCATGCGGTGAATGATGGATAGTCCATGTGCCGCTTGCTCGAGGACGTCGAGAGCGAGCTCTTCTTGCAGCGTATTTTCGCGTGCCAAAAGGTCCGCGAGGGATTCGCCGCGCACATACTCCAGGGCCATGAAGCAGAACTTGCGGCCGTTATCCTCTAGCTCGCGGTAGTCATAGGTGGCCACCACGTTTTCAGACTGAATGGATTCAGCCGATTTCGCCTCGTTGCGGAAGCGCGAGAGGAACTCCTGGTTATCGGAAAATTCCGGACGCAGAACCTTGAGTGCTACCTCACGATCATTGCGGGTATCATCGGCCAACCACACGGTGGACATTCCGCCGTGACCGATGATCCACTGCAGCTCGTAGTCGCTGCCAATCAGTGCCTGGAGATGTTCCTTATTCTCGGCGCTATTCATTACTGCTCCCCCTGGTATGCGCGCAGGATGGCGCGGCCAATTGGGCCGGAAACCTTGCCGCCCGTCGCGGACTCACCCAAGTTACCACCATTTTTCACCACGACGCCCACTGCAATATCCCGCTCCGGATCGAAGGCGACGTACCACACGTGCGGGGCCAGGCCCTCGCCATGCTCAGCGGTACCGGTCTTGGAAGCAAAGCCATTGCCATCATATCCAGCGGAGGAACGCTCCGAGGCATACATCAAATCAGTAAGCGTAGCCGCAGTTTCCTCGTTAACCGCTTGGTCCGCCTTCTTTGGTTTGGTGGTGCGGATGTCCTTCATCTGGGCGTCGGTAATGCGATTGATCAGGTAGGGCTGCATGCGGGTGCCCTTATTGGCTACGGTGCCCGCCATGACGGCTGCCTGAAGTGCGGTCATGGTGACATCGCGCTGACCAATGGCGGACTGCGCCGTGGCCGCCCCATCTGGCAATTCACCCAAGGTGCCGGCGGAGGTGGAGACACCGAGGTCATAGTTTTCTCCTACGCCAAAGGCCTTGGCATATTTGCGCAACTCATCTGCGCCGAGTTGCTCCGACATCTCCACAAAAGCGGTATTGCACGACAGTGCAAAGGCGGTCTGCAGGGTTACCGCATCCTGGCCGTTGCACTTTTGGTTGGCATAGTTAGTCAGCTCCGTCACCGTGTCTGGCAAGGTAATGACATTGGAACCGGTCAGGGTGGAGGAAGGATTAAAGCCGTTGTTCAGGCCCGCCGCAGTGGTGATGATCTTGAAGATGGAACCCGGAGGCAGCGTTTCTGCACCGGCGTGGTTGACCAGCGGCTGTCCCTCTTGCTCTTGCAGGTTGGCCCAAACATCCTCGGCGGAATCACCCATCAGATCATTCGGGTTATAGCCAGGGTTGGAAGCCATAGCCAGAATCTTGCCGGTGGAGGGCTGAATGGCAACCGCCGAGCCTTCGTAACCTGGGCCCACCAGCTGATCATAGGCAGCCTGCTGGAGTGCAGGATCGATGGTGACCTCTACATTGGCACCCTGCTTCGGCTTATCGGCTAGAGCATCGAGCCAGTTTTGCTTCATTAAAGAATCATCAGTGCCATTGAGGATGTCATTTTGGGAGGACTCTAGTTCCGAGGCACCAAATTGGCTCGACAAGTAGCCGGTTATGTTGCCAAAGGCCGGTGAATCAATGGGGTAGGAGCGCGAGTAGGTCTCGTCTGGGTTCTGCGTCGACTGTGCCAGCACGGTATTACCCGCAAAGATCTGGCCGCGCGGGGTGGTCTGCATTTCCATGAAGCCGCGCATATTCCGCGGATTATGGGCATATTTATCTTCAGAAAAAGCCTGAATCACCGTCATATTGACCAGCAAGATGGCCGTCAAAATGATGGCGAACAGCGACACTAGACGGATGGATCTATTCATCGGTGAGCCTCCTGGACCGACGGGAACATGGAGGTATCGCTCGGCGCATTGCTCGAGGTCTCCTGCATGGGGCGACGAGCCGCGTTAGAGATCCGCAGCAGAATCGCCAATAACACATAGTTAGCCATGAGAGAGGAACCACCGGCAGACATGAATGGCGTGGTCAGGCCGGTCATCGGTAGCAGTGCAGAGATGCCGCCTGTGACCACGAAGACCTGCACGGCCAAGGTAAGAGAAAGACCAGATGCTACCAGCTTGCCGTAGGTATCGCGGGTGCGCAGAGCGGTACCGAAACCGCGGGTGACCAGCATGGCGAAGAGCACCAGTACGGCGGCTAGGCCAATGAGGCCGAACTCCTCACCGATTGCGGCAAGGATGAAGTCCGAGTGGGCCACCGGAACTAGTTCTGGATGCCCCTCGCCCAAGCCGCTGCCAGAGATTCCGCCAGAAGACATGCCGAATAGCGACTGGGAAAGCTGGAAGCCCGTGCCATCATAATTGCCCAGCGGGTCTAGGAAGTTAGAAAAACGCTGCTGGATCTTGGAGGAAATCTGGTAGATGCCAAAACCTCCGACGCCGACGAGAACGACGCCGATAAGTAGCCAGCTCACACGGCCGGTGGCCATGAATAGCATGCCGAGGACGGTGCTAAACAGCAGCAGTGCCGGGCCGAAGTCATTGGAAATGCCCATGATGACGATCGCGATGGCCCACACGATCAGGATGGGTGCTAGGTCGCGAAGGCGCGGCAGGGAGATACCGAATACTCGGTAGCCTGCGACGGTAAACAGGGAGCGCTTCTGCGTCAGTAGCATTGCAAAGAACAAGATCAACAAGATCTTGGAGAACTCACCCGGCTGGATGGAAAAGGGGCCCAAGTTTATCCAGATGCGTGCCTCTACGTCCTCAGGCTGCGGCCATACCAGTGGCAGGGCCAGCAGAACAAGGCCTGCGGCGCCCAAGATATAAGAGTAGCGCGTCAGCGAGCGGTGATCCTTCAAAATAGCTAAGACCAGCACAAAGAGCACGAGTCCGACGATGGTCCACATGACCTGGCGCACGGCGAGGCCGCTTTCATTGACCAGATCCAGGCGGGCCAACATGATGAGCCCGATGCCATTGAGGATCGCCACGATGGGCAGCATGATCTGATCGGCATAAGGCGCTAAAAAGCACATCACCAAATGGGCGACAGTAAAGACTCCAATGAACCCGCCAATGAGATAAACCAGATCCATGGTCAGCGCGTTGTCTTGGGATAGCTCCAAGCTGACCAAAGTAATAGCAAAGACGATGGCGGCTAGGATGAGCAGGCCGAGTTCGGTGCCTCGGCTAAAAAACTTTTTCACAACCTACACCTCCCGGCAGGTGACGCCAGGTTTGTTTTTCTTGGCATCCTTTTTATCTTTTTGGCTCGGCGCAGTGATACATGGTTTGAGCGCCTTATCGCCCAAATCATTGATCTGTTGCTGCACCTCACCTAGATCACCAGTGGAGAGATGGTCGACGGCGCTGCGTTCAGATTCCGGCAGGTCCGTGACCTTCAGCGGCGTGAAGTCGCTCTCGCACGGCTGGCTGGAAAATAGCAGCGAGTTGCTGTCATTAATGCACACGTTTTGGTGCGTGGAGTGTAGTTCCTTGCCAAAGACGGAATAGTCAGCACCCTGTTGGATGGTGATTTCTTGTGCCTCGTTGGTAGCCACGTAGTAATTATTGGACAAGAAGTTCTTCGCCCACAGACCGAAACCGATGACCAGCGCGAGGACGATGAGCAAAGCAAGGAGGACCTTCCAGCCGATCTTTCGGCCGGAAGTTTCGTCCTCCGCTTCGTCATCAGCTGGCTCGGGGCGCTCCTCCTCACCATCGGCCATGACGGCCGGCGGAATTACTTGAGGCTTGCGGGAGAGCTGTGCCGCCCGCGAGGCGGAAGAATCCGGATGGGTTGGTTCTTCCGTAGGGCCGGCGAGGGCGCCTACGCGGAATGGTTCGTGCTCCTGGGGGCTTTCCTCGGTTACTTCACCGATAACCACGGTGACATTATCCGGACCTCCGGAGCGGATGGCCAGGTCTACCAGCGCGGATCCCGCCTGTTCGATGCTGCCTTGCCCCAGTGCGGTTTCAATAGTGGAGGCTGTTACCGGATCAGAAAGCCCATCGGAGCACAACAGGATACGGTCGCCGGGCTTGGCGTCGAGGGTAAATAGCGTTGCCTCGACCGGGCGGCCCGTATAGGCCTTTAGAATGAGGGACTTTTGCGGGTGCGAAGAGACATCGCCTGGGTCCAGTTCGCCCTTATCCACCAAGGATTGCACGTAGGTATCATCCTTGGTGATCTGCTCGAGTTTGCCGTCGCGCAACAGGTAGCCGCGGGAATCACCCACGTGGCAGACGCCGAAATCCGTGCCGTTGAAGAGCATGGTGGACAGCGTCGTACCCATACCTTCGGTTTCTGGGTGGGCTTTGACGTGATCACTAATGGCCTCATTGGCTTGTTCGGCGGCCGCTTCCAGTAGCGCCGCGGTGTCTTCCTGGCCCGGATCTTGGTCCAAAATTTCTAGGTGGTTGACCATCAGCTCGGAGGCAACCTCGCCCGCCGCGTGGCCACCCATGCCATCGGCCAAGATCAAAAGGTGAGGACCGGCGTAGCCTGAGTCCTCGTTGTTGTCGCGAATGAGGCCGCGATCGGACTTAGCAAAGAAGTTCAGCTTCAGTGTCATGCGTTCAACCTCACGGTAGTGCGCCCCAGCTTAATTTCGGAGTCCGCGCCGACTACCTCGGGTTGGTCGATGCGCACGCCATTGACAAAGGTGCCATTGCGAGATTCCAAATCTTCCACGACCCACTCGCTACCGCGGCGGAATAACCGGGCATGGTGGCCGGAAGAATAATCGTCGCCCGTGACAAAGTCGCAGTCAGAGGCGCGGCCCAGCGTGCAGTCCTCCAATGTGCCCAATTCCATATGGGATCCCTGCAAGGGGCCCTCAACGATGGACAGCTGCTTAATCGCTTCCCGACGCCGCGGTGCTCCCACCTTCTTCGACTGCTGGCGGATAGCGCCGGCGGACTTATTGGTATCGCGACGCATGGCGTTTAAGGCCACCAGGATAAAAATCCAAAGCAGAGCCAACAAGCCGATGCGAAGCGCCAGCATGATGACTGCATCCATGGCGACCTCCCTTCCTTAACTGAACTTAGTAGCTGTGCGAATCAAGGCCCGTGATGCGAACCTCGATGTGGGAATGGCCCATGGTGATCACATCGCCATCGGCAAGCAGCCAATTATCAATCGGCGTCTCATTCACCGTGGTGCCATTGGTGGACTGCAAATCCACCAGCACCGCATCCTGGCCGTTCCAGGTGATTTCCGCGTGCTGGCGGGATACGCCAGTATCCGGCAGGCGCAGGTCCGCGTCATTGCTGCGGCCGATAATATTGGAGCCTTCTTGCACGTGATAAACGCGTGAAGAGCCATCCTGCAGCATCAGGTTGACTGCGGGGCCCTGTGGCTGCGGGGCGGGTTGACTATCTGGAGCAATGAAAGCGGTAGTTACCGCGTCATCAGCCGTATTCTCGTGCTGCTCGGTCATCTGGTCCTCCTGACCATCAAAGTCGTGGAAAATAGCCTCAAATCCGGTCTCTTCCGTGGGCTCGTGATCAATAAACGAGGACACGCGAAGCTGACCCGTGCGCAAACCAGATTCTTCTGCCACTCGCACGATCACGGGGCCCGCGAGGGACCATCCGCTATTGCGAATGAAGCGCGACAACTGGTCTGCACAATCGGCCGGCAAATTGCGATCCTGCGACAAGTTCTCCAAATCCTTGGAGGAGACACCTACAGTCATCACGTTCGGACTATAAAGATTGTCATCGTCTCCGCGCGCAAGATTGTCCTGAGCCTCTTGCTTCAAAAGCTCATCAATTTCCGCGGGAACGACCTTGCCGCCGAAGACAAGGGCCATGCCGTTATCAAGGCCGCGTTGCATGGCGGAGTCCAGCTTCGCCAGCTTTTCTAAAAACGCCACGAGCCATTCTCCTTTCCACCATGCAGCGATCAGTAGCGATCAGTAGCGATCAGTATAGTTTGTTCACTCCCTCGAAACGTAGATGGCGACGCGAAAGTTCCCAGAAATTTCGCCACCCCCTCCTCGAAATAATCCACTTTTCCTGCAGATTTGTAGTTCAGTGCGATCTTCGTGGTATCTTTATCAAGTCGCTAAGACACCCACACCCTGCCCGGGTGGCGGAATTGGCAGACGCGCTGGCTTCAGGTGCCAGTGTTCGATAAGAACGTGCGGGTTCAAGTCCCGCCCCGGGCACCATGAGCAGTTGAACAAACTGCAATACCGGAGGTAACAAACTCGAAAGGGTTCGTGACCTCCGGTTTCTTTGTTTTTCTGAACTTGAGCGGTCGAGGATTAAAAGTGCGGGGATTTACATCCTAACTCCCGCTCTCGGCTTTCGTACTTTTGTTTTTGATGGTGTTAACAAGTCATCTTGCTTGTTGTCTTGATCTGACGGCCTTGGCCAAGAAACACTTCGCTGCGGCCACGTTCCGATTCGGAGAGAGGTAAAAGTCCAGGGTCTGGCCACCGGCGGTGATCGTCCGATAGAGGTAGCACCACCTGCCGCCGACCCGGATATAGGTCTCATCCACCCGCCAGGAACTAGCCTGCCAGTAAGGTACCTGCCGGTACCACCGTGTTTGCTTGTCCAGCTCAGGGGCGTATTTCTGGACCCAGCGGTAGATCGTGGTGTGATCGACCGGCACGCCCCGCTCAGTCATCATTTCCTCCAGAGCGCGGTAGCCCACCCCGTAGCGGCAGTACCACCCACTGCCCACAGAATGATGCCACGGGGAGAAATGACAACCGGAGAAAATACCCATGGCTGTGACTATTTCACGTCACTCTTCCTACTGCCCCAACTTTGCAACAGCACCTGTTCGATAGCGTTTAGGCGGGCATGTCGGTATGGGCCTCTAGGCTTGGGGCTATGGGCTTTTAGCAAACCTCCTGAACCGCTACGCCCCGCGCACACCGGGCAAGCCGGTCTTTGCGGTCATTGATACCGAAACCACCGGCTTTAACAAGTGCTACGACCGCATCATTGAACTTGCTGCCGTGCACGCCGACGCATACTTCAATCCCGTCAACTCCTGGCACACATTGCTCAACCCTGACACCAACGCCGTGTCCACTACTCGGGGGCACCCCCGCCCACCTCGGCACTCAACCCTGCTGTGGCGGTTACTCGTAGCGAAGCGAGCTGAACATCCCGGTTTCCATGTGATAGGCGTTATGACAGTGAAATGCCCACTCACCGGGGTTGTCAGCGATCAGGTCGGCAATCATGGTTTCACCGTGGCGGAGAAGGACGGTGTCCTTGCGTAGCCCGCCGCTGCCGGGCAGCGCCCACGTGTGGCCGTGGATGTGCATGGGATGGGGCATCATGGTCCTGTTGCGCATGACCATCCGCAGGCGCTGGCCCTCCTGCACGGTCGCGGAGGAGGATTGGCCGTCGGTGAGAATGCTCCATTCATACGGCATCATCTGCCCGCCCAGGTCGATGCTGACTTCTCGGTCTGGTGTGTCCTCGGGCAGGAGTGCACGGTCTGCTGGCTTCAGGGAGGACAGAAGCAGTCCGGTGGACGACAACTCGGGGAAGTCGACATCGGGGTGGGGGGCCTGGCCGCCGGCGGTGCGGATGACGGCGAAGGCACGGTCGTCCTTACCCACCGCCAAAGCCGTGAGCGGGAAGATACCGTCGTCGAGGATGACCTCGACGTCGACACGCTCGCCCATCGACAGGTAGATCGATTCGGTCTCCCTGGGTTGGACAGGGAAGCCGTCGGTGTGGGTCACGGTCATGCGGTGGCCACCGAGGGCCACCTTGAAGATGGTGTCACCGCCGGAGTTGATAAACCGCAGGCGGGCCTTGTCGCCCGGGCGAGCCTCGAAGGTCCGGTGAGCACGGGGGATACGTCCGTTGATGAGGTAGTGCGGATACATCACATCGCCGGCATCCCCGCCCAGTACCCGGTCCGGGGTGCCGTGCATCATATGGCCGTGACCTCCCATCCCCTTCTTCCCGTTATGGTCACCCGAACCCATTCCGGTGAGCTTGTCGAGCTCATCGTCGGGAGTGCCCTGAATGCCATCGACCCAGTCGTCGAGCACGATGGTCCACTCGACGTCCTGGTCCTCAGCGTCTTGCGGGTCACGGACGATCAGTGGGGCGTGGAGGCCGCGATCAAGCTGCAGGCCGGAGTGGGAATGGTAGAAGTAGGTGCCACCATGGGGGACTTCAAAAACATAGGAGAAAGACTCGCCAGGTTCAATGGGGTCCTGGGTCATGCCGGGCACACCGTCGGCTGCGTTGTGGAGTGCGATGCCATGCCAGTGGATGGAGGTGCTCTCAGGCAGTTCATTGGTGATATCGACCTGGAGGACGTCGCCGGCGGTGGCCTTAATGGCCGCATCCCCGGTGTCAGAGACGTATCCCCACGTCTTGGCTTCGATACCGCCGATATCCAGAGAGAGGGGCCGGGCGGTCAGTGTCCGGCGCACTGTCGGCTCACCGAGCGCAGTGGGGGTGGGAGTGGGGCGAAGGGAGGAACCTGGTGCCGAGGCAGCGGGTCCAGGGTCGCTGGTGCAGGCGGCCACGGCCCCGGTGCCGGCGAGGACGAGCCCACCGAGCAGAAACTGTCGTCGGGAAAATCCGTTTATCATGATTTAACTTTCCTTGGTGTTAGATTTCAGTGATACGGGAGACAGGCGCAGGTGAGGACCCGGCTGAGCCATCACGTCAGGTGCAGGTCTGTGACACAGGTGGCACCGTCGTCGCCGGTGGAAAACTCCGTTGTGCCGGTACGCCCCTGGTAGCTGACCTCAATCAGACCGGTGGCATCATCGGGAAGCCAGAAGCCAATAAACCCGTTGTCGAAGGTGGTTGTCGCCTCGTCCACCAGCACCTCACCGGTCGCCTCATCGGTGATCGTGACCTGGATATCCTCATTGTCGAGTTCCCCCTGGCAGGTCGTGAGGCTGTGGTAGAAGCAGTCGTGGGTGGAGGTGAGATAGGGTGCGATCGAGACATACGTCTGATTGTCGGGAAGATCGAGCACAACTTCCTGGTCATCGCTCGAGAGCAGCAGTTCATCGGCACGTACTGAGGCGATCAGATCCGTGGGACGCTCAGTGACCTTCTGCCGGTCGAGGTGATCAATGATCTCCACCGCGTCCATGTCGGCCAGGCCATGGGCAGTCAGGAATGTGTCCTGCGACACCGTCCCATCGGCGGTGGGTTCCGGGTCGGCAGCCGAACACCCCGTGAGGGCGAGGGCAAGGGCGGCGGCTGCGATCGCTGCTCGTTTCACGTCAATCTCCTTGGATCGTGGTAAGACCATGAGAAGACACCGTCTCAAGGTCGATGCCATACCTTTATCTAGCACGGGTGCCTGACGGACTAGAAATCAAAAACCCTGTTCACAGCCTTATAACAGGGCGAAAAGGGGGTGAATTCGGTGGGCTGGGTCACCACCGGGACACCACCCCACAGCCGTGGGTGATGTACTTCTACCCGCCCCGGGTATGCGGTGCAGACAGTGAAATCCCTGGTGGCGCCTGCTGAACCGACCAGGGGAGGCGATGCCGCCGACCCAGGGTGGGACACAGGGGTGACGGCGGTCGAAGGGTGATGTTTGAAGATTTGATGAAGATTTCCCCGCCGGGCACTGAGCGAGGGTGGTATTCCCCCCTGACCGGAGCGATACTGGGGTCTATGGCTGACCGCACACCGACCACCGCCACGCCCCCGGGGCGGGTGCTGGTCGTCGATGATGAACAACCCCTGGCTCAGATGGTGGCCTCCTACCTCATCCGGGCCGGCTTTGATACCCGCCAGGCGCACACCGGCACTCAGGCCGTGGACGAGACCCGTCGCTTTTCCCCCGATGTTGTGGTGCTGGATCTGGGGCTGCCCGAACTCGACGGCCTGGAGGTGTGTCGACGCATCCGCACCTTCTCGGACTGCTACATCCTCATGCTCACCGCGCGTGGCAGCGAGGACGACAAGATCAGCGGTTTGACCCTGGGGGCGGATGACTACATCACTAAACCTTTTAGCATCCGGGAACTGGTGACCCGGGTGCATGCGGTGCTGCGCCGCCCGCGCACCAGCACCACCCCACCGCAGGTGACTACCCCCTTGATCGTTGGTGACCTCATCCTTGACCCCGTCGCCCATGAGGTACGGGTGGGGGAGACGACCGTGGAGCTCACCCGCACGGAGTTCGAGCTGCTGGTTGCCCTGGGCCTGCGCCCTGGCCAGGTGCTGACCCGCCATGACCTGGTCACCGAGGTCTGGGACACCACCTGGGTCGGTGATGAACGCATCGTCGATGTTCACATCGGCAACTTGCGTCGCAAGCTCGGCACCGACACCCAGGGCCGGGGGTTTATCGACACCGTGCGTGGCGTGGGCTACCGGGTGGGGCAGCCATGAATCACGGACCCGGCCTGACCTTCCGCTTCCTAGCCGCCCAGGTGTTGGTCGTGGTGATTAGCCTGCTGGTGGCCGCGGCCGTGGCCACGATGGTGGGCCCGACCCTGTTCCATGATCATATGTTGATGACCGGCCGGGAGGACCCCTCGCTGGAGCTGTTCCATGCCGAGCAGGCCTACCGGGGCGCTAACCTGATCACCCTGGCCGTCTCCCTGCCCACCGCCTTGATCAGCGCTCTGCTGGCCAGCCTGTGGTTATCGCGTCGTCTGCGCACCCCCCTGCAGGATCTCACCCGCGCCGCTACCAGCCTGACGGCCGGCAACTCCCGTATCCGCGTGCCCGCCGGAAAAGCAGGCCCCGAGGTCACCACCCTGGCGCATGCCTTCAACACCATGGCCGACCGGCTGGAACACACCGAACAGGTCCGCCGCCAGATGCTCTCTGATCTGGCCCACGAAATGGGCACCCCCTTATCGGTGCTCACGGTCTACCTCGATGGTCTCCAGGACGGGGTCGTGGACTGGAATAATGCCACCCACACGATCATGGCTGACCAACTCACCCGCCTGACCCGGTTGATGGAAGACATCGACGATGTCTCCCGGGCCCAGGAACACCGGATCGATTTGGACCTGGCGGAGGAAGGGCTCGGGGATCTGCTCCATACCGCCGCTGTTGCCGCGGGGGAAGCTTATGCTGACAAAGGCGTCGATTTACAGGTCGAGAGCATTGCAGACACCGCCCGGGTGCTCGTGGACCGGCAACGCTTCGGCCAGGTGATGAGCAATCTCCTGTCGAACGCGCTACGGCACACCCCGGCCGGCGGGCAGGCCCGGATCAGCGTCCACCGACAGGGGGCGTCCACCGCGCTCATCCACGTCGCCGATGATGGCGAGGGCATCCCACCTGACCAGCTCGGACACATCTTCGAACGCTTCTACCGGGGGGATGCCGCCCGCAGCCGGGACAACGGCGGGGCCGGTATCGGTCTGACCATCTCCAAGGCATTGATCGAGGCCCACGGCGGCACTCTCACCGCCACCTCCCCCGGACCTGGTCGCGGAGCGGTGTTTGCCCTCCGCCTCCCGCTGTCCCCTCCCGAAAGTGAGGAGGCTGCTCGGTGACCACACCCTGCCCCGCGTGAGGGCCGTGCCCTCTACCCCTTGAAAATATACCCCCAGGGGGTATGCTGAAAATATACCCCCTGGGGGTATACGCTAGAGAGCGGCATCGCCGCACCCCACCGAACCGAAGGAGCTTTCCCATGATCACCTCCCCGCCCCGCCTCTTGCCGATGGCCTCCCACGGCTGCAGCTGTTGCGGACCTGCCTCACGTGCCGACACCGCCTCCACCCCTGCCACCAGCGACTCGTCAGCAGGAGGGTCCTCCCCTAGCTACCAGGTCACCGGCCTGACCTGCGGGCACTGCGCGAAAAGCGTGACCCAGGCCCTTCAGGCCCTTCCCCAGGTCGACGACGTCCAGATTGATCTCGCTGCTGGTGGTGTTTCCACCGTCACGGTCACCGGTGTCGTACCTCCGGAGATGGTTCGCCGGGCCATCGAGGAGGCCGGCTACACCGTCTTATCCTGATCAGTTTTACCCATCATCTCGACCCCGACCGGGTTGAGCGAAAGGAACGTCATGAGCACTCCCCACCATTCGGGTGATCACCATGGTGATCACCCCGCTCCGGAAACAGACCACACCCACCACCCGGATCATGCCGGCCACGAACACCACGCACATGCCGACACCCACGGCCAGGCGATGCCCCACGATCACCCGCACTCCGCCCTGGACGACGACCACCACGTTCATGGTCACGGCGAACACGCCGGACACAGCACCGCAATGTTTCGGGACCGCTTCTGGTGGTCGCTGATTCTGTCCATTCCCGTCGTTATTTTCAGCCCCATGGTCGCCCAGCTGCTCGGCTACCAACTCCCGGCATTCCCCGGATCCACCTGGATCCCCCCGGTGCTGGGCACGATCATCTTCGTCTACGGCGGAACGCCTTTCCTCAAGGGCGGATGGAAAGAACTGAAATCCCGCCAACCCGGGATGATGCTCTTGATCGCCATGGCCATCACCGTGGCGTTTGTCGCCTCCTGGGTCACCACTCTGGGGCTGGGCGGTTTTGAGCTGGACTTCTGGTGGGAGCTGGCCCTGCTGGTGACCATCATGCTGCTGGGCCACTGGCTGGAGATGTCCGCTCTCGGGGCCGCGTCCTCCGCGCTTGACGCACTGGCTGCCCTGCTGCCGGATGAGGCCGAGAAAGTCATCGACGGGACCACCCGCACCGTGGCCATCTCCGACCTGGTCGTCGACGACGTCGTGCTGGTGAGGGCCGGTGCCCGGGTGCCGGCCGACGGAACCATCCTCGATGGAGCCGCCGAATTCGATGAGGCGATGATCACCGGCGAATCCCGTCCCGTCTTCCGCGACACCGGTGACAAGGTGGTCGCCGGTACCGTGGCCACCGACAACACCGTCCGCGTCCGGGTGGAGGCTACCGGCGGGGACACCGCCTTGGCCGGGATCCAACGCATGGTTGCCGACGCCCAGGAGTCCTCCTCCCGGGCCCAGGCCCTGGCGGATCGGGCGGCGGCGTTGTTGTTCTGGTTCGCGCTTATCTCCGCTCTGATCACCGCGGTGGTGTGGACCATTATCGGCAGCCCGGACGATGCCGTCGTGCGCACGGTCACGGTGCTGGTCATTGCCTGCCCGCATGCCCTGGGCCTGGCGATTCCGCTGGTCATTGCGATCTCCAGCGAGCGGGCCGCGAAAGCCGGTGTGCTCATCAAGGACCGAATGGCGCTCGAGCGGATGCGCACCATCGACGTGGTGCTCTTCGACAAAACCGGCACCCTGACCGAGGGTGCGCACGCGGTCACCGGTGTCGCGGCAGCTGTCGGCGTCACCGAGGGAGAGCTGCTGGCCCTGGCCGCCGCCGCGGAGGCCGACAGTGAGCACCCCGTGGCCCGCGCCATCGTGGCGGCCGCGGCCGCCCATCCCGAGGCCTCCCGTCGGCAAATCCGTGCAACTGGTTTCAGCGCCGCCTCCGGCCGGGGGGTCCGGGCCACTGTCGATGGCGCTGAGATCCTCGTGGGCGGGCCGAACATGCTGCGCGAGTTCAACCTCACGACCCCGGCCGAGCTCACCGACACCACCAGCGCCTGGACCGGGCGTGGGGCCGGTGTGCTCCATATTGTCCGTGACGGTCAGATCATCGGTGCGGTGGCCGTCGAGGACAAGATCCGCCCCGAATCCCGCGCCGCCGTGAAAGCCCTGCAGGACCGCGGGGTGAAGGTTGCGATGATCACCGGCGACGCCCAGCAGGTGGCCCACGCCGTCGGTCAGGACTTAGGCATTGATGAGGTCTTCGCCGAGGTCCTGCCCCAGGACAAAGACACCAAGGTCACGCAGCTGCAGGACCGGGGTTTGAGCGTGGCCATGGTCGGTGACGGTGTCAATGACGCCCCCGCTCTGACCCGCGCGGACGTCGGTATCGCCATCGGTGCCGGCACGGATGTGGCCATGGAATCTGCCGGGGTGGTCCTAGCCAGTGATGACCCGCGGGCAGTGCTGTCGATGATTGAGCTGTCCCAGGCCAGCTACCGCAAGATGATCCAGAACCTGATCTGGGCCTCTGGCTACAACATCCTCGCTGTGCCGCTGGCCGCCGGAGTGCTCGCCTCGATCGGCTTCGTGCTGTCCCCGGCCGTGGGCGCGATCTTGATGTCTGCCTCGACCATCGTGGTGGCCCTGAACGCCCAGCTGTTGCGCCGCATTGATCTGGATCCGGCTCACCTGGCTCCGACCGAGTCGAAAGAGGAACACGCCACGCCTACTCCGGCATCCACCGCCGTCCACTGATCCACCACTTCTCTCCACTGCCCCCATATGACCCTGAAAGGTGTTGTTGCAAAGTTGGGGCAGTAGGAAGAGTGACGTGAAATAGTCACAGCCATGGGTATTTTCTCCGGTTGTCATTTTTCCCGTGGCATCATTCTGTGGGCAGTGGGTGGTACTGCCGCTACGGGGTGGGCTACCGCGATCTGGAGGAAATGATGACTTCAGCGGGGCGTGCCGGTCGATCACACCAGGACCTACCGCTGGGTGCAGAAATACGCCCTTGAGCTGGACAAGCAAACACGGTGGTACCGGCAGGTACCTGACTGGCAGGCCAGTTCTTGGCGGGTGGATGGGACCTATATCCGGGTCGGCGGCAGGTGGTGCTGCCTCTATCGGGCGATCACCGCCGGTGGCCAGACCCTGGACTTTTACCTCTCTTCGAATCGGAACGTGGCTGCAGCGAAGTGTTTCCTGGCCAAGGCCGTCAGATCCAATGCGTCAGCCGGGTATCTCAGAGTGATCAACACCGATAAAGCACCCTGCCTTGCCAGGGCAATCGCCGAGTTGAAGTCAGAGGGAATCTGCCCGCCAACAGTGGAACACCGGCAGGCGAAATACCTCAACAACATCCTGGAAGGCGGCCATGGTCGGCTGAAGCGGATCCTCGGTCCGAAAGGCGCGTTTAAGAACCGGACATCTGCATATCGGACGTTGAAAGGGATGGAGGCGATGTACTCATTGCGGAAAGGGCAAGGCGCGATGTTTGCCAACGGGCAACCGAACCCAGACGCGGTGATCGTCAACCGGGTCTTCGAGACCGCCTAACAACGCCCACACGCAGCGGCCATCAGGGAATGAGAAACTGAGTCTTCGCTGCTCTCCGCCCAACTTTGCAACAACACCTTTTTATTTTTCTTAGTCGCTGTTCTTTTGCTTAGTGCGCAGCATATCCATGCTCATCACGGCGCCGATGATGGCGGCGTGATGTTGCTCATTGAGGCCCGGCGTGATGCGCAAGCGATACGTGTTTTTGCCCATGAAGAAATTACCCATGCCAGTCCATTCGTTAGAGACGTCAGCAAGCAGGCGATCTTCTGAAGTGATGGAAAGGTTCCAATCCCAGAAGTCGCCGTGAATTTCGACGTCGGCAAAGCCCTCCATGGTCAAGTCCAACTTTGTCTTGAGCATGGAGAAACGCTTGGTAATAACGGCCATGGGCTTTTCGATTCCCGGCAAGTGCACCTCATAGGTATCCCGCAGAAAATTCGGCGGGTCCGAAATCGTCATGACCGTCTGTAGCGGGTTGCCTTCAGCATCCGTGAGTGCGACCTCCAAGCTGCGAGAGGATTTAAACACCATGTCTTTGAGGCTGGTGGACTGAAGGATGGTGCCCACAGGAGTGCCGTCTAGATCGGTGATCATGAACTGATCGTTGAGGAAGGACTTAGTCTGGGTAATTACGAGCTCATCTAGCGTGAACAAATTTTGCGTCATACCAGCCACTGTAGGGAAACTGGTGGTTTTATTCCTCCTCCCTAGAGGTGGTTTTCTGCTGGCGCATGAGTTCTTGCGCTTCCTCGTAGGCGCGAGCGCGGTGGGCAGTCATGGTTTGAGCAAATGTCTGCACCCAATTCTTGTTCTTGGGCGTCAGCGGGCCGGAGGGCTCGGTGGTGGTCCACGTGCCATCCTCAAAAAGCCAGATGATGTCGCGCGTATGTGGGTCCATGACATAAAAGGCTCGGCCATCGGTTTTCACGTTGTGGTGGTGCTGGCATAAGCAGGCGAGGTTTGCCGGGGTGGTCGGCCCGCCGTCCGCGTGGTTGATGCGGTGGTCCTTCTGGCAGGCGGATGCCGGGCGGTTGCAGCCGGGGTAGCGGCAGGTGCCGTCGAAACCTTCCAGGTACGCGGCCATAGCGGCGGGAGTGATATAGCCCTTGACCTCGTGGTTAGGGTCCATCTCCCGGATTTTAGTGTAGGGCAGCGCATTGGAGCGCGCCGGGTCGAGCCAGCCCACCGACTCAATGAACGCCGGGGAATTGGGCACGTCGGTGGCCTTGTAGGCGTTGAGGATGATCTCGGGGGCTTGGGTGCGGCCGGTGAGGAGTGCAACGGCGGCGTCGGCAAGCGAGCAATCTAGCTCCAGCGCGGTCTGCCGGACGCACTTATCGACGCTCGCGATAACCGCCGGGTCCGCACTCAAAGTCACCGCCGAAGTGTTATCGCCCCAATTTTCCATGGTGTAGCGCGGCTGGGTAGGGCCCTGGGTGACGGCCAATGTGTCATCCGCGAGGTTGATGAGCTCGTTGAGTTTGCGCTTGATCTGTGCCTGAGTGCGCATGGCCTGGTTCGGCCGGGTAGGGGTGAGGTAGGCGGTGAGCTGCTCATCGATGCGCGCCACCACCTCCGGTGTCGGATTTCCCAAGCGGTTGAGGGACTTATTGATGGCAATAATCCGGTCGAGGTCCAAGTGGTAGAGGCGGTGCTGCAGCGCCTGGAGCTCAGGCAGTTCCTCCAAGCGGTGCAGCGCCATGAGGATATGACCAATTCGGCCTTCATTGACGCCGGTGGTGCGGTAGAGGGATTGGGTAACTAATTCGAAATCAGAATCGAGCTTCGGGACTTGGCTCACCCAGAACTCGTATTCCGCCTTTCGCATCTCAAAGGCTAAGCGTGTGGTGGGGTCGGTGGTGTTGGTCGTGGAAAAGTAAGGTTCTTCCATGGCGCATCGTACCTAAATTATCGTGTGAACTTGTGTACGATTCACACCTTATAGCACCCACCGGACACGAACCTTTTTGAGACGTTTAGGCAGCTCAGAAGCTATATTCTGGATCTTTAGTGGGTAGGGTATTTTCGCTTCTTTGTGCCGCATATTTTCTATCTTGCTTGCGCATGAATCGCAGGCCCCAGATAATAAGCGTCCAGGTGATAAGGGCGATAACAAGGATGGTTACCGGCCAGTCACCCGCAATCATGGTCGCGCCATTGAACAAGGTATGTAGGGCAATAGCGGCCAGCCAGAATCCGGCCACCTGCCAGTATCCGTGGCGTGCCCCCGCATAGAGCTTGCCGACGCCCCACGCCGCAACCCCCGTATACACTGCATGGCTAAAGGCGCCAGTGAGGATTCGCCCGGTACCGGTAATAATGGCGCCCCAGAGGTCGCCATCCAGGTTAGTGATGGTCGCGTTCAGGATGAATGGAATATTTTCCATGACATCAAAGCCAAGGCCTACGGCCATGCCGACCGCGGCGGCTTGGTAGGGATGCTTCACGTTTCCAAAAGCCGCAATAATAATGACGACGCCGAGGAGCTTGATGGTTTCTTCTGGAAGCGGCGAGTAAAAGGCCGCGTCCAAGTAGGTAAGCCCCAGCTTGTCCGAAATCCCCACCATCTGGTCGTTGAGGCTTACCACCACCGGCTGGGCGAGCGCACCCCAGAGGATGCCCTGCCACATCGGCCGCGGTCTGAACCACAACAATCCCAGCCCGAGCGTCAGGCCCACGCAGATGAGCGCACCGATGAGTCCAACCTCGGTAAACCGGCGATCGGCCAAGAAAAAGCCGGAGACTACAAGGCCAAAAGCGATAGATAGCCAGTACAGAGTCTTCATGCCTCTTCTACCTCCTGGGCAAGTTCTGCAGCGCGCGGTCCGCGCAGGGTAAGGAACGTGGTGGGGCCATCTCCCTCGATGCTGATGGCTACGAGGTCGCCATCGCTAAGCGTGCGCTTATCCCCGTCGCGGTCGATGTCTCCCTCCGGCATGGCCGTACCTTCACCCATTGCTCGGAGGTAGCGTCGGGTGGCTTGGTCTTTGTCCTGTACGCCGACTTCTTTAGCGCGGATCTGGGTGCCGTCACAGTTCCAGCGTGGTTCACTGCTGGTGGAGCCATCTTCTTCCGTGCAGGATAATCCGGGGATGCGGGCCTGTCCGGCCTGCACTTCAGAGGTGGGGTTGTCATACATGTCTGGCAGGAGCGCATTGGTGCCGTAGATGGCTCCAAATACTACGCCCGCCGCGAGGATGAGTGGTGTGCTTTTCATGCCTTCAACGCTAGGTACGCACTGCTCAGCGCGGTATCCTCCGCGGGGAGGATTAGGCCGGCCGCAGGGAGGATTCTTCCCTATAAGCTTTGTTAAGCCCTGTGATAGGTTGGGTGCGTGTTTGAGGAGCTAGAAGAAGAAGCGGAAACGAAAGACGAGCCCAGCCGCGTCTGGTGGCAGTGGTGGGCGCCCATAGCCATGGCCGCGGTCTTCGTTGGCCTACCGCCCGCCATCTATCAATTTGTCTCCGGTGCCACTTTGCTCATCCTCATGGCCGTGCTGACGGTGGCCATTGCTCTTGCCGATGGCACCACTTTCCGCGCCTCCTGGACCATTTTCTGCGTGGCGGGGCTGGCGTATTTTGCAGCCATGTCCCTCTACTTCAACGAGGGCACCTGGATATACCTCCCAGTATTTGTTTTCCTGGCATGGGCCGCGAGCAAGCTGGGGGCCGCGGTGGGCTCTAAGGAAGGGAAAAGCTAATGGAGACGTGGCGCCTAGAGCACCCCGAGGTGGGCACCATCGAGGTGCAGCGCGGGTATGATGCCGAATTCGCGGAGATGGGCCAGTGGCCTAAGAAAGCGAAGGACTTCACCCCGGTTCCAGGCGATGCCACCCTGCCGGAACGCCTCCGGCTCTGGCGGAAGAACCCGAGCCCACGCTTGCAGATTGTGGTGAACGGTCAGGTACGCAGCCGCCACGATCGGCCGCGTGCGGGCCGCTATTCACTTAAGAAGAAGATCGAAAAAGACCTCACCCTGCTCGAGAACTCCGCCCCGCGAACCAAGCCTTACCTAGATATCCAAGCCTCCCCCTTTGGCGAGCTCCTCGACGTGTACTACCGCAATGGGGAGGAGGCAGTCGCCCTCGAGCCCCCGGCCGGCTCCGTGGGGGAAAAGCGCCGCCACGCCATGGAGGAAAGCTCCTTCAAGCGGGTGCTGTATCCGCTTTTGGGTGGCCTGGGAAAGTCCGGCTGGGCCATTGGCGTGATCGTGCTTGGCCCGATCATCAGCCGCATCTTGTCCCGATTGCTGCCGGATTGGGAGCTGCCGGAGATTAACCTGCCGGATATCGCGCTCCCGGTGCCGGAGTTTCCGCAGATTGAGCTGCCGGTGCCGAATCTCGACTTCAACATCGACATCGATCTGCCCGACTGGCTCGTATTCCTCATGGATTACAGCAAGGTGTGGGTACCACTCATCATCGCCATCGTGGTGGGCATTCAGGCCGTGCGCAATGCTAAGAAATCCGAGGAAAAGAAGCACCAGTGGCAGCAGAATGGCGCGTATGCTGACGGCCATGAAGATTCACGGCGCGATTGATGCGGAGGGCCGGTGCAAGCATTGGCATTCGCCGCTGGATGTGGTGGCCAATAAGTGCGCCACCTGCGGGAAGTATTTTGCCTGCGCGCTGTGCCATGCCGAGCTTACTGAGCATGAGTTTGGGCCCATGCTTGTCGACGCCCCCTCGGTCCTCTGCGGCGCTTGCCGCACCGAGATGAACTACCACGCTTATTCCGCCGCGCCTGCGTGTCCCCACTGCGGGCATAAATTTAATCCCGGCTGCAGCGCGCATGCCGGGATCTATTTTCAGCTAGACCGCTAGAAAGAAGACAGCTGCTGTAGCTGCTGGATTTGCGGAATCTGCGGCAGCTGGAACTGGGATACAGCGTTCTGGGCAATCTTGGCCGCATCCGGGATGCGGAAGGTCTGGCCGAAGAAGGGGACGTCGATAGTCGGCTGGCCCGGGATGGTGCCCAGCTCGATGACCTTGGCGTTCTTGGCTGGCGCCGGTGCCGGGGCCGGAGCCGGCTTTGGCGCGGGAGCGTTGCCGCGCTGGCCGCCAGTGTTGACCGGCTTGCCCTGGCCAGTGGTGCCGTTTAGACCGCAGCGGGCAATAGCTTCGTCCATGCGGCCGATGGCGTCGCGAACCTCGTTGCCGCGTGGGTGCACGGTGGCAACGGCGAGGGCCTGGGACTTCTTCTGGTTGTAGTCAGCGGAGTTGGTCCAGTACTGCTTGGCCTGGGAGCAGGAAATCTGCCCGGCGGGCATCTTGGCTAGGAGGTTGTCAACGGCGTCGGCATGGGCAGCGGCAGGGGCGGCGAGGGTTACGGTCAGGGCGGTAGCTGCAGATAGCAGCGCGGACTTACGTGCAAAGCTCATGCCAGACATCTTGCCACACTTGTTATGCCTGTGACAGGCCAAGGAAGCGATTGACCAGGCTGCGGTAGGCGCGCACGGTGAGTTCGAGGTCCTCCAAGTAGAGATGCTCGTCGTGGCTGTGCAGCTGCGAATTGGCGCTGGCCATATCGCGGCCCTCAGCGTGCATGGCAAAGCCATAGGCGTTGCCACCCTTGCGGCGGGCGAAGCGCAGATCCGAGCCGCCGGTGGCGTGAACTGGGACGACGTCCTTATCGGGGAAGAATTCCTTGGAGGTGGCCTCGATGGCGCGCCACAGCTCGGTATCGGTGGAGGATTGCGTGGCATCTTCAGTAATGAGGTGTTCGATTTCTACCTCATCGGCCAAGTCTCCAAGCGCGTTGCGCAGGAAGTCATCCAGATCCTCCTGGGTCTGGCCGGGGAAGGGGCGCACATCCATTTCCAGATAGGCATGTGAAGGCAGCACGTTAATGGCGCCGCCGGCGCGCAGGACGGTCTCGGCGATGGTGGTGTGGCTAAAGGCATGCGCGTAGGCGTCGAGGTTGCCGAACTTGGAGTAGTCACCGGTGCCGTCGATAAGCTCCTGCTCGGTCTGGGGGTCAAACTTGAAGGTGCGCACGAAGCCCTCCCAGATCTCATTCGAGGCTGTAGGCGGCTCAGCGGCGGCGATGCGGCGAGCTACCTCACCGATCTTTACGATGGCAAAGTCCTTGCCATAAGGAGTGGAGCCGTGGCCGGCATCACCATGCACGTGCAGGCGGCGCTGGCCCGCGCCCTTTTCGCCTACGTTAAAGCCCACCGCGCCGGGCAGGTGGCTGCCGCCGGTTTCAGATAAGCAGTTCTTCCAGGAAAAGGCGTCGGGGTGGTTCTCGGACATAAAGCGCACGCCGAGCCCGCCGCGGGCCTCTTCATCGGCCATGCCGACGAAGGCGAGGGTACCGCCCGTGTTACCGGCGCGGGCGACCTCGCGCGTGACGGCGGCCATGGTGGCGGTAATGAAGAGCATGTCTACGGAACCGCGGCCGTAGAGCTTGCCGTCCTCGATGAGGGCCTCGAAGGGCGGCTTGGTCCACTTCGGCTCGTCCACGGGGACGACGTCGGTATGTCCCATGAGGGTGAGCGGTTCCTGGTCCGGATCTCCGGGGACGGTCACTACGATGGAAACACGGCCCGGGTGGGACTCGAAGCGCTCAATCTGCACGTCTTCACCTGCGAAGAATTTTTCCAGGCTATCCGCATTGCGCACCTCGTGGCCGGAGTCTGGCGTGAGGTCATTAACGCAGGCATTGCGGATCAGCTCTTGGAGGAGGGAGAGGGTGTCATCATAAAGCGTCATGCCCCTGAGGGTAGTTCCGTACATATTTATATGTGGTTTTAACCAAAGTTGAACGCCGTTCAAGTAGGGTTTAGCACCATGAGCATCGTTGACATCGCCCGTGAGAAAGCCCTAGAGCAAGGCAAAGGCCTCAACCAGGAAGAGCTGCTGCAGGTATTGCAGGTTCCGGATTCCCAGCTGGAGGAAATTGCCGATATCGCCCACCAGACCCGCCTGAAGTGGTGTGGTCCGGACGTATCGGTGGAAGGCATTATCTCCATTAAGACCGGTGGCTGCCCAGAGGATTGCCACTTCTGTTCCCAGTCCGGCCTCTTCGAGTCCCCAGTGCGTGCCGTGCGCCTCAATATCCCGGAGTTAGTGGAGGCGGCGCAGAAGACCGCCAAGACCGGTGCTACCGAGTTCTGCATCGTCGCCGCGGTGAAGTCGCCGGACGATCGCTTGCTGGACCAGGTGGGCGAGGCCATTGCCGCGATTAATGACGCCGTCGATATTGAGATTTCCTGCTCTCTGGGCACCCTGACCCGCGAGCAGGCACAGCGCCTGAAGGATATGGGCGCGCAGCGTTATAACCACAACCTGGAGACCTCCCGCTCCTTCTTCCCCAATGTGGTCACCACCCACACCTGGGAGGAGCGCAAACAGACCCTCGATTATGTGCGTGAGGTAGGCATGGAAGTGTGCTGCGGCGGCATCATTGGCATGGGTGAGTCCCTGGAGCAGCGCGCCGAGTTCGCCGCGCAGCTGGCAGAGATTGATCCGTGCGAGGTGCCGATGAACTTCCTCGATCCGCGCCCGGGCACCCCCTTTGCGGATCGCCCGCTGGTTCCGCTGGGCGAGGGCCTGCGCGCCGTGGCGGCGTTCCGTCTGGCCATGCCGTCTACCACCTTGCGCTTTGCCGGCGGCCGCGAGCTTTCGCTTGGCGACGACGGCACTGAGCGCGGCCTGCTCGGCGGCATCAACGCCATTATCGCCGGCAACTACCTGACCACCCTGGGCCAGCAGATTGAAAAGGATGTGGACATGTTGAACCGCATCGATCTGCCGATCAAGGCCCTGTAGTGGCTGGTTTATCCGAGCCGACGTCCGAATTGGCCGCTGCCGTCCTAGCTGGGGACGAGCCGATTTTTCACCCGAATACCGGCAAGCCGATCGAAGAGGCCTTCACGCTGCACCCGGCGGCCGCAGCCGGCCTCGATGTGCCGCGCTACTGCCAAATCTGTGGCCGCCGCATGGTGGCCCAAGTGCGCCCCGATGGCTGGCACACCACGTGCTCGCGCCACGGGGAACTGGATTCGGAGTGGCTATATGTAGAGCACTTGCCCGAAAGCTAGCATCGGGGGCATGGATCCCGCCGTCTCCCTTTCCCACCAGTCCGCGCTGCGTTCGATCGCCCGAGTGGTCGAGGAATCGGCGCCGCATACGGAGCCAGGGCGGGCTTTGGGGGACGTCGTCAAGCAGCTGCGCGAGGGTCCGGTAATGGTGCTAACGGGGGCCGGAGTGTCGACGGAGTCGGGCGTGCCCGATTACCGGGGACCGCGTGGCTCGCTCAGTAGACACCGGCCGATGACCTATCAGGAATTTCGCCACGACCCAGCCGCGAGCCATAGGTATTGGGCCCGCAGCTTTGTGGGATGGCGGGTTATGGATTCTGCGGTGCCTAACCGCACGCACTATGCGCTCGTGGAGTTAGAGCGCGCCGGGCTGGTCAATGGTGTGGTCACGCAAAACGTAGATGGCCTGCATAAACAGGCAGGAACCATGAACCTGGTCGCGCTGCATGGCGATATGGAAACCGTCGTGTGCTTAATGTGCGGGCAGCGGGAGGCGCGGCCGCACTTCGATGTGCGCCTAGCCGCAGCGAACCCGGGGTACTTGGAGCGCCTCGTCGTGGAAGCAGACCAAGTGAACCCGGACGGTGATGTGACGCTTGCTGAGGCCGACGTGGCTGCGTTCCGCATGGCAGGGTGCGAGCGCTGTGGTTCTGAATTGCTGAAGCCGGACGTCGTCTACTTTGGCGAGCCCGTGCCGCCCGAGCGCCGCGATGCCGCTTTTGCCGTGCTAGGCCAGGCCCGCTCGCTGCTGGTTGCTGGGTCATCGCTGGCGGTAATGAGCGGGTATCGCTTTGTGCTGGAGGCAAAGAAGCAGGGCAAACGTGTGGCCGTCATCAATGGCGGGCCCGGCCGGGGTGATAAGAAAGTGGATACGCTGTGGCGCACACAGGTAGGTTCGGCCTTTGATGCAATTCTCGATGAGCTGGAGCTTTAACTAGCGCGGAATAGTCTCCACCAGTTCCAAAATGGTGCGCACGATGGCGTGGACGCGCTTGTCCATCGGCATATCCTCGTGCATGACCACTGCTCGGCGGTCGAAGTCTTGGACGTAAATATTTCGCACGGTGCCCTCTGCGACGCCGCGGGGGTCGAGGAAACAGGTTTCGGGTGGGACCACGACGGCATCAGACCGGGTGGCAATGCAGGTATAGCTCACGCCGGATTCCAGATCGCCATCGCGATTGGTTTCGCGCAGGGCTTCACTGCCGACGACTTGGTCCATACCCGCCGGTCCGAACCAGCCATCGATGACGGAGCGCATTACCGCCTCTTGGCGCGGGGTGCGAATGAGGCGGCTGACGATGCCGCCGTAGGTAGTTCCGTGGTTTGGCGCGCTGATGCACATCAGATGGAGGACGTGCTCGGCGCCACCAATCATGCGCATCCAATAGCGGGCAAGCAGCCCGCCTTGGGAGTGTCCAATGAGAATAACCTTGTCCGCGCCGGTAGCTGCGCGCACGGCATCAATATAGGCGCCAAGTTGGCGTGCGGATTCCGCGAGCGGCTGGGTAGCGCGGTGCCCATAATCAGGGGCGAAGACCGCCCAGCCGTCTTGGCGCAGTTCATTGCCGAGGATTTGCCATACGCCCTTAGTATCGCAGGTGCCGTGGATGAGGATGACCGGCCAGGGCCGCTCCGCAGTAGGACGCGCGCCCCAGTCATCTTCAAAGATTCCGCGCGGCTTGATGCGCGCGCCAAGGGGCAGGGTAGCGGCGGCATCGGCGTCGAGGGCAGTATCGCCGGGGCTGGTCTTGACCTTCTGGGCGTTGATGAGGTCCGCGATTTCGGCCGCGACCTCCTCGCGCAGTGCCGTAGCTTCGGCAGGGGAGGCGACGCCGCGACGCGGGGAATCGGTCAATTCCTTGTCGTTGGCACGCCAGAATTTGCGGAGTTGTTCGGAAATAGTGGATTTCAACTCAGCCATGGTTCCGGATTGTACTCGTTATTGCAGGTTAACTGGGTTTTTGTCAGGGGTGAAGAAATTTATGGGCAAACCCTTGACCATCCTACGAAAGGTTTATAAACTTAGGCTTGCCTAATCACGGGCGGTGCTTGCAGGAGGGTGCGCTCCACTCCCTCCTTGGGTGCCGAGAGATTAGTCATGGGGAGAAGGCCCACCGATGCGCTGTCGGTGGGCCTTCGTTTATGCAAGAAATCTTGCACGAATGTCTCGAATGACTTAGTGTAGCCAATCGTTCAAGAATTCTTGCACGATTGGAGTTGGAATGAGCCCACGAAAATATGAGCATCCGGCCACCGAGGATTTAGAATTCGTCCGTGTATTGGCTGCAGTAAGTGATCCCATCCGGTTGGAAATGGTCAAACGCTTAGCAGACGGCAAGGAACACGATAGCTTGACGCTTGCTGACGACCTGCCTCGGTCGACCCTGACTTACCACACTCGGCAGCTGCGTGAAGCCGGTGTGACGTGGACAAGAAGCCAGGGGCGCACTTGTGTCATCTCTTTGCGCCGAGCCGATCTAGACGCGTGCTTTCCAGGTTTGCTCGACATGGTGATTTCTAATGCTTAAACAGCTATGGCCGTTAGTTTTGGGCAGCGTAGCACTCGGGTTGGATGCGTATGTTATTGCTGGGCTGCTGCCGCAGATTGCCGAAGACTTGGGTGCAAGTGGCAGCGTGATTGGCTTGGGTGTTACCGCTTTTACCGGTGCGTACGCGGTATGCGGCCCACTATTATCGGGTAGGGCGGGCAAGGATCCGCGAAATGGACTGCTGGGCGCTCTTGCTGTGTTTTCTCTGGCCAATGTTGTGACCGCTGTATCCCCTACGGTGGGTGTTTTTATAGTTTCGCGGCTGATTGCAGGTGCGGCAGCGGGAATCTATTCGCCATTGTCCGCGGCGGTAGCGGGCATGTCGGTCGCAGCGGAGCGTCGCGGACGTGCGCTGTCATTGGTGCTAGCCGGTTTGGCGGTGGGAACTGTTGCGGGTGTACCAGCGGGACTAGGAGTGGCCAAGCAGCTAGGCTGGCGGGCTGCCATTGCTTTGGTATCGGTGGTTGGCATGGCGGCGTTGGCAGGTTTAGCGATACGTAAAACGAGTGCTGTACCAGCTGTGCCCTCTTCCTCGCTAGGGCAGCGACTCCGAATCATTGGTCGGGTGGATAATTTCCTAACGGTCTTGGTTACTTTCTTCGTGGGAGTCGGTTCGCTGGGGCTGTATACCTATATTTCCGTGGTGCTCGAACGAGTGCAGGTAGACACCATTGGGGGCATGTGGATTTGGGGAATTGGCGGTGCAGTTGGTGCATTTGGAATCGGGCGGGTGCTCGATAAGGTAGAGAGTTCTCGCAAGCTAACGACCATAATCATTGGTTTGCTTGCTGCTGATTTTGCAATGTTGTTGCTTTTTCCCTCGAGCCGTATGGTGGCAATGGTGTGTCTTTTTGCATGGGGGCTTTTGGGTTGGTCTTCCATGGCACCGCAACAGCATTCGCTGCTCAGCGCAAATCCTGATGAAGGTGCGACTGCCGTTGCTGCTAACGCGTCCGCGAATTATCTGGGTTCGGCTGTTGGCTCCGCAGTAGGTGGCCTATTTTTGCCCTCCTCCACGGGAATCTTATTGGGGGCGCTATTCGTAGTCTTAGTAGGAATCGTCTGCAGTATCGGGGTGAGAGCCTTGTCTTTGCCTAAGCCTAGGGACAATGAGAATTAGGGATCTCACGGATCAAGGCAGGATGCCTGGGTCGGCAGAGACGCATATATTTCTCGTGGTGCAGTGTGCCGATAGGGTCCGGCAGACCGCAGTTCCTTGAGTGTTAACCGTGGCAATCTGCTTGCCGAATGCGGGGTTCGAACTCCATGGCCTCTGAAATGACGTTCGTACCGACGATGGTCATGGAACTCATAGTCCGCGCCTCATCATCGCGTGGTGGGAGGGGAATCTCACCAGGAGCTTCGCGGGAGTCGTCATGGAGCGCTACCCCCAAAGGTTCTTCGGTTGAATTGAATCGCTGACTACCGTACGCACTTCCGCCTCCATGTAGCGGATACTGTTTTGGCTCGTTGACTTTCGTGCGCCTTTCTTTTTGACAACGGTATCAGCAGCCATATCGCCCAAACCATGGCGAGAAGGGGAGTGAAAGCGCAGACCGCTGCCGCGCAGCTAAGTCCCCGCTACACTCGCGCTTATGACCGATCTGCAGCATGTCCACTCCGTTGATGAGGCAGTAAATCGCCTGATTGAGATCTACGAGAATTCCTGCGAGCTTGCGCGCAAGACGCTGGAATCAGGAAACCTAGATGACTATCGCTACGTGGTCTACCCCAAGGTCACGGTGGATATCCGCAAATGGCAGCCGATCGATCGTTCTGAGCCGTTTGGCTACGTCAACGAGGCAGGCAAGTACTCGGCGGTAATTTCCAAGCCACACATAATTCGGGATTACCTGCACGAGCAGCTGACCCGCCTAGCGGGCAATTATCCGTGCGATATCTTTGTTGGCCAATCGGACCAGCGCATCCCGCCGGAGTACATCAAGGACACAGGTGAAGCCCCACAAGAACGCGGACCTATTCCACGGCCGACGTTGGATGAGGTCAATGACGCGATCATTGATGGCGAATGGGATGCCTTCCACGGCGAGGAAAAGCCGCTGTTTCACTTTGGCGCCCAGCGCTTCGATATCGCATGTGCGCGCATCGAGCATTACACCGGCATCGAGGTCGATACGGTACAGAAATACATTTTATTTACTAACTACGCGATGCACACCACCGAGTTTGTGAAGTTTGGTTTGCGCGAGCTGACCAAGGAAGATTCGCGTTATACCGCCTTGGTGCTGCCCAATGGGGAGACCATCCATCCCAACGATGCGGTGGACCTTGATGTGGACGGTTTAACGTTGACCTCTCGGTATCAGATGCCGCGCTTTGATTTAATCACTGCCGGTGGCGATGGCATCACGATGATCAATATCGGCGTAGGCCCTTCGAATGCGAAGACCATTACGGATTGTTTGGCGGTGCTGCGCCCGGAGGCCTGGATTATGATCGGCCACTGCGCTGGCATGGACGGACGCATGCGCATCGGTGACCTCATTTTGGGCAATGCCTATCAACGCAATGACCACATCTTGGACCAGAAGGTTGCGGCGACCTCACCCATCCCGGCGATTCCAGAAGTACAGCGCATGCTCGAATCCGCAGTAAAGGCGGTGTACGGCGACGACAACTCGCTCATGCGCACCGGCACGGTGCTCTCCACCGATGACCGCAATTGGGAGTGGCGTACTAACCGGGACCTGTGGGAGTGGCTGCGTACCTCCACCGCGGTGGCTGTGGATATGGAATCGTGCACGCTCGCGGCCAATGGTTACCGCTACCGCGTTCCTTATGGAACTCTTCTTTCGGTCTCTGACCTGCCTCTTCACGCGGTGCCGAAGTTGCCGGCGCAGGCGCAGGCCTTCTACTCCAATTCGAAGGAAGCTCACGTAATGTGCGCGGTGCGTGCGATGGAGCATCTAGCCGAAAATCCAGAGCGCCTGCGCACCCGCAAACTGCGCCGGACTTTGGGCGAGGTTCCATTCCGGTAGGTGCCTTTTTCTTTGGCACGCATCGCTCGTTAAACTACAAAGAAAGCCCATGACGCAAAAGGAGCCACACAATCGTGACTGAAAATTGGATCCACCCGGACCGGGAAAACCTCACCTGGGAGGTCTTCGGCGAGGCGAGCCGAAACCTGTCGGAACAGATTGTGAAATCTGGTTGGTTCCCAGACCTCATCGTGGGCGTCGCTCGCGGCGGCCTGATCCCAGCCGGTGCTATCGGTTATGCCATCGGTGTCAAGGCCATGGGTGCTATCAATGTGGAGTTCTACACCGATATCGGCCAGACCCTAGACGAGCCTGTAATTCTTTCCCCGCAGCTGGATACGGATTCGCTGAAAGGCAAGAAGGTCCTGGTTGTCGATGACGTTGCGGACTCCGGCAAGACCTTGGATCTGGTGGTTAACCTGCTCAAGGAAACCGCAGACGATGTGCGCTCGGCCGTCATTTATACCAAGCCGAAGACCATCTTTGAGCCGGATTTCTCGTGGAAGAAGACCGATCAATGGATCAACTTCGCGTGGTCTGTGCTGCCCGTGATTACCGCGGATGGCTCGTTTAAGGAAGGCTCTTAAAGTCCACTAGTATGTGCAGGCGTGATTAAAGAACAGCCTGCTCCGACCAGCGTCATCGCCAGTTTCCGCTATGCATTTTCCTCGCCTGCGCGCCTGCGCAAGGAGGTATTCGGCGGATTGGCGGTGGCGCTTGCTCTGATCCCGGAGGTCTTAAGCTTTTCTATCCTCGCAGGGTTGGATCCGCGGGTGGGATTGTTTTCCTCCGTCGTGATGGCAATGTCCATTGCCTTCACCGGAGGTAGGCCAGCGATGATTTCCGCCGCGGCCGGTGCAGTGGCCTTGGTAGTCTCACCGCTCGCGCATGAACATGGGCATGACTATGTGGTCGCTGCAGTGCTTTTGGCGGGGATTATGCAGGTGTTATTGGCCGCGGTGGGTGTGGCCAAGCTCATGCGCTTTATCCCGCGCTCGGTGATGACGGGATTTGTGAATGCGCTGGGCATCATGATGTTTACTACGCAGCTGCCGCACCTAATTGATGTGCCGTGGATGGTCTATCTGCTGGTGGCCATTGGCCTGGCTATCATGCTGGGGTTGCCGCGACTGACTACGGTGATTCCCGCCCCGCTGATTACCATTCTGGTGGTCAGCATCATTGCGGTGGCGGCTGGGTGGAAGGTGCCCGATGTGGCGGACCAAGGCGAGCTACCTACTTCGCTGCCGGGGCTTTTCGTGCCGGATATTCCGTGGAACCTGGATACTCTGCAGCTTATTGCTCCGTATGCCTTTGGCATGGCTTTGGTGGGCCTGATGGAATCGCTGCTGACGGCCAAGCTGGTCGATGACATTACGGATACCCACTCCGATAAGACGCGCGAGTCCTTTGGCCAGGGCGTGGGCAATATCCTCGCCGCGGCCATTGGCGGCATGGGCGTGTGCGCCATGATTGGCCAGACCATGATCGGCGTGAAGGCATCCCAGGCGCGCACGCGCTTGTCGACGTTCCTCGCGGGCGCCTTCCTCCTTATCCTCTGCTTGCTCTTTGGCGAGACCGTCGGCCGCATTCCGATGGCCGCGCTGGTGGCGGTGATGATCATCGTGGCCGCAACGACGGTGGATTGGCATTCGGTTCGCCCGCGCACGCTGAAGCTCATGCCGCTATCAGAAACGCTCGTGATGCTGGTGACGGTGGTAGGAACACTGGCCACGCATAACTTGGCGGTGGGTGTGGTGCTCGGCGTGGTGGCGGCCTCGATCGGCTTTGCCCGCCGCGTGGCCCACCTGGTGGAGGTGGAGCACGTAGGCGATGCCGAGTATGCGGTGCGCGGCCAGCTCTTCTTCGCCTCCTCCAATGACTTGGTCTATGCCTTTGATTACACGCTGGATGCTCAGCGCGTGGTGATTGATATGAGCAAGGCCGAGGTATGGGACGCCTCTACGGTGGCAACGTTGGATGCGGTGCAGAAGAAATACGCCGAGCGTGGCATCGAGGTAGAGTTCCGTGGCCTGGAAGGGGCGAGCGCGCAGCGCCTGAATCGCCTGAGCGGCCGTTTAGGTGACTAAAGTCACAGTTTTAGCCTAGGGTGCGAGGGCTTAAGTAGTAGATGCCGAACTGACCGCAGACTCGCGTCGGCATAAAAGCAGAGTATCCGCGATGACCTCGAGTTCTTAGGGGAACTTTGCCCGCGCTTGGGGGCTAGCTTTGTCTTGGCTAACTTAGGTTATCCAATCTAAAAAAGCATAATGACGTGCAAGTTTACTTAAGTAGGCCTTGCTGGATCGCGGGAGAATCTCCGGTAGTGTGGTGCTTAGCACTAATTAATTTCCCCACACAGAAAGGTTTTTACGATGGACGAGAAGCTGCAAACCCTGTTGAATGGCCAGGTTATTAGCGAATATGGCGCTTCCATGGTCTACACCCAGCTGGCCTTCGAGATGGATAACCTCTCCTTCCCAGGCATGCGCGATTGGTTCATGGGCCAGGCTGCTGAGGAGCGCGAGCACGCAGAGAAGATTGCAGACCACTTGCTCTCCCGCGGATACCGCGTAGAGCTCAATGACATCCCGGTTGGCTCCGTCAAGGCCGCTAACCCGCAGGATGCCTTCCAGGCTTCCCTCGAGCACGAGCAGAAGGTTTCCGAGGAGATCCGCACCATCGCCCGCGCGGCGCTAGATGCACAGGATCTGGAATCCCGCCAGCTCGTTGACTGGTTCCTGAGCGAGCAGGTGGAAGAAGAGGCTACCGTTTCTGAGATTCTGGACCAGATCAAGCTGGTGGGCAATGACGGTTCGGGCCTGCTGCGCATCGATGAGCGCCTGGCTGGTCGCATCGAAGGCGGCGCCTAAGCGCGCGTGGGTGAATAACAAACCCATCAAGATTTAGCTCAATCCTCCCATAGCACTGCGGTGCGGTGGGAGGATTACTTCTATGTCAACGCAACGCAAGGCTTTGTGCGCCATAAGCCTGTTAGTTCTGGCGCTCTTTCTCATCGTGGGAGCAGCAATCATGTCCACGCACATGGCCTTGGGGGTATTTCTGACCACTGCGGCGCTGATGCTCGGCCCATTCGCCGGGCTCGCGCTGCTGGTTTATGGCGTCGCCGGCAAGCGTGGGGTAGTCACACGTTCGCTCTATAGCCTCGGCGGTATGCTGCTCATTGGTGCCATCGGCGGCATCTTCGCCTTGTCCATGGAGCAGGCGCCTGCGATGCTGCCTCTTTTTGTCGCTGGTGCGGGTGTGGGAATCGTAGCCGTGCTGACCCAAGCGCCGAAACGCGCATAAACTGGCCCCCGTTATGCCCAAACTCCTCTTTGATATGTACGGCGTGCTCATGCGCCCGGTAACCCCAGAAAGCCACGCGGACTTGGAGCGCCTCCTCGCGCCGCCAGATCCAGAGGCGATGTGGGAGGCCTACGGGTTTTATCGGCCGGACTACGATGCCGGCATTTTTAGCGATAGCCACTACTGGAATGAGGTAGCAGCCCGCGCCGGGTTGGGGGAGATTCCCGTCGCTGAGGCAGTAGCCCGTGAAAACCGCGGCCTATTAGAAGCGGACGCCGACATGGTAGCGCTGGTCAAGGGGCTGATCGGGGAAGGCTATAGTGTGGGCATCTTATCCAATATCCCCACCACGCTGGCGGGCCAGGTGCGAAAGAAGCAGACGTGGCTAGAGGACTGTGCGGCGGTGACTTTTAGCTGCGATATTGGCGTGGCCAAGCCGCGCCCGGAGGCCTATCGTGTGGCCGTGGATGCGCTCTCCGCGCAGCCGAAGGATACGCACTTTTTTGATGACCGCGTCGACTACGTGGAGGGCGCTAGCTACTGCGGGCTCAATGCCCATCTCTTTCGCGGCATCGACTCGGTACGCGAGGTGCTAAGCGCACTGGAGTGAGCGGCCTAGCTCCAGCGGTTGGCGCAGGAGCTGGTCGGTGGCCACGGTGCGGGCTACCGCGCGGACAATCTCCTTATGGCCGGGGATCATGCGCAGCTGCAACTCATCGCCCGCGGAGGCGCGGACGGTGGCGGCAAATTGCTTGGGGGCCTGTGGGTCGTCGGTAAACGCGCCGCCGGCGATAACCACGGTGGCCGGGGAGTGGGCCTTGACCAGCTCCGCGGTGATGGCGCCCAACTGGCGGGCGCGCTCGTCTAAAATGGCGCGGACGGCAGGGTGGGAGTCGGCTACTTGGGCGGCGTCGGCAAGCGTGGCTACTTCCATGCCCTCGTGACGCACCTTCTCTAGGACGTGCTGGGTGGCCAGCAGGCGCTCGGAAGCGCCGTGACCAAGCAGTTCAGAGTGCGTTTGCGGCACGGGAATAATGGGGCTGACCTCGTCCTCGACGGAGAGCGCCGAGCCGATGGAATCGTCCGCGAAGAGCACCAGAACGCGCTCGCTGGTGCCAATCTCGGCCGCTTGGGTCTCGGAGCCGAGGATGGCCGGGATGGCGGAGGAGACTACCACGGGCACGCCGAACTGGAAGCGCAGGTGCTCGGCAATGTCCACGCCGTGCCAGTTGAGGTTTTCCGCGGTGACCAGGCCGTTATCATCCACGGTGCCCGAGGTAGTCACGCCGAGGGAGACCAAGCGGTAGTCCAGGTTCGTCAGCATGCGATTGATGCCGGCCATGATGTGCTCGAGGAAGTCATCTTCGCTGAGGTTAGCCACCGGGGTGGTCAATTCCTCTTCGCTCAACGTGCGGCCCTTGATGTCATAAAGGCCGATGTAGGTCTGCTTAGTGCCCACGGAGATTCCGCCGAGCGCCCAGTCATTATCGGCCGCCTCAAGCGGCACCGTTGGCCGGCCGCGCCCGCGGGACTGGGTGAGGTCGGTGCGTTCCTGGATGAGGCCCGCGTTGAGTAGGGAAGTAGTGGCGCGCGTGATGGTGGGCTGGGAAAGCCCGGTGGCTTCCACCAGCTCGCTCCGGGTGATGATCGGGTTCAGGCGCACCAAATGGAGGCACTTTGCGGCCGGTGTGCGGGGCCGCGTGAACACTGGGCCAGGTTTGATCATAAAAAGAAGTATAAATATTCCAGACTGCTTTGTCTAATCTCATAAACACGCCATGTACCGAATGGTCTAAAGGTGGTGGTGGAGCCGTAGATACCTATGCTGGAGAGCATGCAGTCAGTAGCGGTTTATTGTGGTTCAGCAACAGGAAACTCCCCGGCCTATACGCAGGCGGCACAGGAATTGGGCACGGAGCTGGCCCGACGCGGGCTGACCTTGGTCTACGGCGGCGGCAACATCGGCCTGATGCGCGAGGTTGCAGAGGCCTGCCTGGCCGCCGGCGGCACCGTCACCGGCGTGATGCCCCAGGCGTTGGTGGATCTGGAAATTTCCCATCCTGGCCTGACCACCCTGGAGGTGGTGGGATCCATGGCCGAGCGTAAGACGCGCATGGAGCAGCTTGCCGACGCCTATATTTGCCTCCCCGGCGGAGTTGGCACCCTGGAAGAGCTCACCGAGGTGCTCACCCTGCAACAGCTGGGCACCATCCGCGGTCCGGTGGGCCTAGTAAACACCGAGGATTTTTGGCGTCCGTTCTACGCCATGTACGCCGCCATGGCCGAGTCCGGCTTCATCTTGCCGCGCTTTGTCGATGCCTTGGTGATGGAGGAGAAACCGCAGGATATCCTGGATGAATTCGGCCGCTGGAACTATCCCGGTACAAAGTGGGACAACGATTAGTTAACAAGTTCGCAACTTCAGCCCGCCCGGGTGGCCTATAGCTGATACTTAGGGATAGACTTCCTCGTTATGAGTTCTGAGCAGACCGCTAAGCGCCAGCCCTCTCTACTGGACGCTTCGTGCGATAACTTCGTTCACGACCTAGCCGAGCTTTCCCCCACCGATGCCACCGCGTGGGGCATTGACGGCTACGAGGGCGAATTGCAGGATTTCTCCCCCGAGTACTTCACCGCCATCGCAGACCGCACCCGCGAAATGGTCGCGGACCTGGATGCCCTAGATGACACCACCGATGAGTCCGATGATGAGGATGACTTTGATGACGTGGACTATGTCACCGCGGCCGTCCTGCGCGATCGCCTTTGCCTTGAACTAGATCTGCACCACCACAGCGAGGATGTACGCTGCCTGAATAACATCGCCTCCCCGGTGCAGACCATCCGCGATACGCTGCTGCTCATGCCGCAGGACACGGACGAGGACCGCGATGCCATTCGCTCCCGCCTGTCCAAGGTGAAGACCTCCCTGGCCGGCTACCGCAGCTCCTTGGAGGAAGCGGCCTCCCACGGCATGGTGGCACCGCACCGCCAGATCTCCGAGGTCATTGTGCAGTGCGAGCGGCTTGCCGACGCCGACTCGATGCTCGAGTCCCTCGGCCTCGACGCCGACTCCGCCGAGGTGCAGCAGGCCAAGGAGGCCTTTGGCGAGTTCTCCGATTGGCTCTCCAATGACCTGCAGCCCCAGGCGCCTAACAAGGACGCCGTGGGCCGCGAGCGCTACGAACGCTTTTCCAAGCTCTTTGTGGGCGATGCCGTTAACCTCGATGAGGCCTATGAGTGGGGCCTGGATCAGGTGCGCAGCCTGCGCGCGGGGCAGGAAAGGATCGCCCACGAGCTCTACGGCTCCGATTGCTCGGTGCGCTCGGCGATGCGCAAGCTCAACCACGAGGAGCGCTATACCCTGCGCGGCACCGATGCGCTGGTGGAGTGGATGCAATCTACTGCCGATGGCGTCATCGCTGAGCTCAATGGCAAGGAATTCGATATTCCGGAGGAAGTCGAAGAGATCGAGTGCTGCATCGATCCGGCCGGCACCGGCGGCATCTTCTATACCCCGCCGAGCGATGACTTCTCCCGCCCGGGCCGCATGTGGTGGTCTGTGCCAGAAGGCCAGGACACATTCCACACCTGGCAGGAACTGACCACCGTCCACCACGAGGGCGTGCCGGGCCACCACCTGCAGCTAGGTTCTGCACTGGTGCAGGAGGATCTCAACTTGTGGCGCCGCGCGGTGACGTGGAACTCTGGTCATGGCGAGGGCTGGGCTCTCTACGCCGAACAGCTCATGGCCGAGCTGGGCTACATGGATGATCCGGGCTTCCGCATGGGCATGTTGGATGCGCAGCGTCTGCGCGCCGCCCGCGTGGTCGTGGACATTGGATTGCACCTAGGCAAGCAGCTGCCGGATTGCTCGACCTCCGGCGTGTGGGACAAGGCGCACGTGAAGACCTTCATGCGTGAGAACACCGCTATGGATGATGCGAACCTCAACTTTGAGGTCAACCGCTACCTGGGCTGGCCGGGACAGGCGCCGTCCTATGCCCTGGGCCAGCGCCTGTGGCAGGAGACCCGCGCCGAGGCCGAAAAGCAGGGCATGAGCGCGCGCGAGTTCCACTCCGAGGCCCTCGCCCTTGGTTCCGTGCCGATGTCTGTCCTGCGCGAGGCCGTCTTGGACAACTAGCGGCGCAGCAGGCGCTTCGCCAGCCGCAGCAGCTGTGGCAAGTAACCCGCTACGACCAGTACCGCGATGAGTCGGGTGAGCTGGACTGCGATGACCGCGGGCCCGGCCCCGCCCTCGGCCGAGAGCGCGAGCACGGTCTCCAGCGCGCCGGGGCTGGTGGCCAGGTAGGCCTCAAAGTAGGTGATGTGTAGCCACCTGGTCAGCGGCCAGGCGGTGGCCGCGCAGATGCCGATAATGACCACAATGAAAAGAACCGTGGCAGGCAATTGCTTGGCAAAGGCCTTGAGCGCCGGCAGCGAAAGCCCGCCGCCGCAGACCCACCCGATGGACAAAAACGCCATCACCTTAAAGGCGTAGAGCGGCTCGAGCGTGTGGCCCTCCGGCAGTACGAAGGAGGCTAGGACCGTCAGCAGCAAGGGACCGAGCACCGCGGCGGCGGGGAGATGGAGGAACCTGCCTACCTTTTCTCCTATGAAGGCAATGACAACCACTAGGGCAACTATCCACCAAGTGGTTTCGCCGTCAACCGAAAGATCCGCCCCCTTGCCGGCGGGCGTGTCCAATAAGGCGACCACGGCGGGTAGCGATACCGAGACTACTAAGAGGCGCAGGTATTGGGTGAGGGCGACGTAGCGGAAGTCGGCACCGAGTTCGTCGGCAAGCGCAGGCATCAGCGAAGCACCGCCCGGCAGCATGGATAAAATGCCGGTTTCGGAGGAGACATCGTCTGGCTGCGCGCGATGTAGGAGTTGGCCGCCGATAACGCCTACCATCAGTGTGACAAAGGACATCGTCAGGGCGGCAGGCAGGAAGCCAAGCAATTGGCCCACCGGCACCACGGTCAGCGGGATCGCAGCCATCATGCCGATAAAACCACGCGACATGCTATAAAAACTGCGGTTCACGCGCAGATCTTCCCCAGTAAAAAGCGCCATGGCGCCGGAGGAGAGGATCGCTGCCAAGATCCAAGCCGCAGGTACGTGCCACATGCTAAAAAGCCAGCCCAGTGCGACCGATGCCGGAACAACAATGGCCCACCGTGCCACGGTATGGGCACTAAGCCCGGTGCCTTCCTGCTGTGCGGCCATGCGAGCCTCCTAGTTCTGCTGCGACAAAAGTATAATGCCTGCTTTTTCTCCACTACGGAGATGGCAGTAGGCGGGTTATCACCTTACATCATTTAAGATTTATGATCGGGGGCATGGAACTCGATGTGGTGCAGTGGATAATTCTCTTCTTTGGTACCGCGGCCGCGGGGTGGGTCGATGCGGTCATTGGTGGTGGCGGATTGATCCTGATCCCGATGCTGCTGGCGGTCCTGCCGGGCCTTGCTCCGGCCGCCGCTTTGGGCACTAGTAAGCTCGCCGCGGTAACCGGCACCGGCTCGGCAGCTGTGACCCTTGCGCGCAAGGTGAAGCTGGACAAGGCAGAAATGGCGCGCTTCATCCTTATCGCGCTGGTCTGCTCCGGGTTGGGGGCCAGCGTGGCCTCGAGCTTGGACAAGGACATCATGCGCCCCATCATCATCGTGCTTATGGTGGCCGTGGGCATTTTCGTGGCCTTCAAGCCAGACTTTGGCAGTAGCGACTCGGCCGGAACCCGTGGTGGTTGGCGGACCGTCGTGGTCTTGGTGCTCTCCGGCATCATTTCCTTTTATGATGGCATCTTCGGTCCGGGTACCGGAATGTTTTTGATCATGGCCTTCACCTCTATTTTTGCGCAGAATTTCTTGACCTCTGCGGCCATGGCCAAGGTAGTCAATACCGCTACCAACTTAGGTGCGCTTATCGTATTTATTATTGGCGGACACGTGTGGTGGACGCTCGGCATCGTGCTCGGCGTAGCCAATATCGCCGGCGCACTTCTCGGCGCTCGTACCGTACTTGGTGGCGGTGCCAAATTCATCCGCTACGCGCTACTTACCTTGGTCGTGGTTATGAGCTGCTACCTAGGCTGGCAGCAATGGGGCTAACTACATTCGGTTTTTGGTGCGCGCGGTAGCAATCGCATTCCACGGGTCCTCCGGCCACGGGTGCTTGGGGTAGCGCCCGCGCATATCGGCGCGCACGCCAGCATAAGGACCGGACCAGAAGCTGGCGAGATCATCGGTCACCGCGAGCGGGCGGCCGGCGGGGGAGAGCAGGTGGAATTGCACGCGGTGGCCGCAGTATTCGGGGGATGCGGCCAGGCCGAAGCATTCTTGCAGTTTGATATGAACCACGGGACGGTCGCCAGACCAGTCGATTCGTGCGTCCCGGCCGGAGGGAACCGGAAGGCGCTCGGGAGCGAGATCGTCCAGATGGGTGGCTTCCGGCCAGGGCAGGAGGCGTTGCAGCGCGGGGTACATGTCGAGCTTGGCGGCGGGGGTGCCCTCCGCAATGCGGTGTAATTCGGGCCCGAGCCACTCGGCGGGATCCGCGGAATCGACATCGGGCCACGGCTCGCCATAGTGGGCGTGCAGGTGGCGAAGGCGGTCTTTTAAGTTTTGGGCTTTCTCGCTGAAGGTGAAAAGGCCCAAGCCTTCCTTACGGATGCCGGCGGCAAGGGCTTCCTCGGCCGCGGGGCCGGTGACCTTGACAGGGGTTTCAGAGAGCGGGATGGCGCCCGCAGCTTTGACCTTAACGCCGCGCACGCGGCCATCGCGCAGGAAGGCGCGGGTTTCCTCGGTGACGCCGATGGTGTCCAGCGCTGCGGTTTCCTCGATGCGGGCGGCCGAGCGGATGATGGCATTGCCTGCGTTGGACAGGGATACCTCCGCGATGGCAAGCCACGAGGCGCCGGCCAGGCCCGAGTTGTCCAGCAGCCGTGCGCGGGTACCGCTGGCCAGCAGGTAATCCTCGCCCATGCGCTTAGCCACCTGCTCGGGAAAGGCGGTGGCGACGACCTCACCGGGATCGGCGGGGCCGAGATCGTCTACCAGTCGGGCGAGCCGCTTGACTTCCCTTTGGGGTGGGCGGTGACGGGTGAGATCGGGGGTTAAGGGGGCGTCGGCAAGCGAGGCAATGATGGGTGCGGCTTGGCTGCCATGCCGGAGCAAGGAGGCACCGAGGCGCGGATCGTTGGGCAGGAGGGCGAGCTCCTGTGTGGCACCAATGCGTTCAAGCGTGGCGTGCGCGGCCGCAAGGGCCGGAGCCGGCGGCGGATCGAGCAATGGGAAGTCCGGGCCCGCGCCCCAGCAGTCCAGAAACAGCGCGGCCTGGGTCAGATCCGCGGAGAGGATCTCCGGGGTGGTATGCGGAGAAAAGTGCTGGTAATCATCCTGCGCGTAACAGCGAATGACGGTGCCAGGAGCCTCACGGCCGGCACGACCAGCGCGCTGATCCGCACTCGATTTTGAGGTAGACACCGTCACCAATCCGGACATGCCACGCTGCGCATCGCGCCGGGGAACGCGGGAGAGCCCGGCATCTACCACTACGCGCACGCCCGGCACGGTAAGCGAGGACTCCGCGATAGAGGTAGCCACGACAATGCGCCGCTCATCGGTATACAGCGCGGCGTCTTGCTCCGCGGTGGTTTGCTTGCCGTGCAGCGGGAAAACATTGTGGCCTGCTAAGGCATCGCACACGAGATTAACCTCGCGCACGCCGGGCACAAAGACCAGCGTTGATTCCTGCTGGCGGGCTGCCTGCTTGGCGACGTCCCCGTAAAACTCCCTCGTTCCCGCCGCCCTGCCCGGCATGGGGGCGTAGTGGATATCGAGCGGATGGGTGACCGCCTCGGTGACGTGGACGGGCGCGTCCATAAGCTGGGAAAAGCGCTGCGCATCCACGGTTGCAGACATGGCGATGACGCGAAAGTCCTCGCGCAATTCGGCTAGCTCCAGGCACATGCCCAGCACCAGATCCGTATCGAGCTGGCGCTCGTGGACCTCATCGATGGCAACGGCGGCAACACCCTCGAGTTCCGGATCCTTCAGCAGGCGGCGCAGCAGCACGCCCGGCGTGACGAATTCGACCTCACTGCCCTTGCGGGACTCGCCCCGGATGGCAAAGCCGACCTTGTCCGGGGTGCCGCTGAGAGCACTCAAGCGTTGCGCGGCCGCGCGGACAGCCACACGGCGCGGGGCGGTGACGATGACTTTGCCTCGGCCCGCCGCATGATTGGCCAACGCCGGTGGCACGAGCGTGGTTTTACCCGTACCGGGTGGGGCCTGAATGACAACGTTTCCGGTTTCAGGCAGCGAATCGATGGTCTCGGCTACGGGCAGTCCCGCGCCGATGCGAGCGAGATCAAACATTTACTTGGCGGCTCCAAAACCCTCGACAGGACCGTTGAGATCCTGGCGCTCCCAGGCGTCCTCATTATTCTCCAGCTTGCGCACCACGCGGCCGGGTGTTCCCAGGACCAGCGAATTATCCGGGATATCGGTGGTAATAAGCGTGCCTGCACCTATAACGCAGTTCTTTCCAATCGTGATGCCCGGCAGCACGGTGACATTGGCACCGAACCAGGTGTTCTCACCGATGGTGATAGGCTTGGCTATCTCCCACCCACCGGCGCGCATCTCATGATCGTTTACCGGATGTCCCACCGTAATCAGCGAGCAATTGGGGCCCACCATGACGCCATCACCCAGCGTCACCTTGGCCTGGGCCAAGATGGTGGTGCCAAAATTAATGAAGACGCGCTCACCGCATACTAGATTGCAGCCATACTCCAGATTCATCGGCACGTGCAGGCCCGGCACCGCAGATTCTTCTGGCAGAATCTCGCGCAGGATGCCTTCGGCACGCTCTTGGTCCGTATTGTGCAGCTCGTTGAGCTGCTTAACCAAGCGAAAAGTGCGCTGGTGCTCTTCTTTCGCCTCCGGCATGCTCGGCAAGAACCACTCCCCGCCGGTCATCCGCTCCCATGAGCCGTAGCATTCCAAGTTCTGCCGCCCCTGTTCATCCATGGGTGTCATTGTAGAGGGTGAGTGGTGCTTAATAATTATCTGCGAAAATTACTTAGGTTCCCGGTAAGTCTCAAACCCACAGGCCGTTTTGTTGGTTCGATAAAATTTGTAGACGACATAGGCAAAGCGGTTGCTGATTCTCAGAGTTAAGGTTGAGTTTTAGTAGAAGGCGCAAACACAACGAATGAGCATATGGAAACAGATTTAAGAAAAATCGTCGATAATATTTTGAGTGATATGGCGGAACTCAATGACTGGATCTGTATTGCTGATGCAACTGGGGCGAATGGGAAAGACTCGTTTGATGCTACGTATGACGATGTCGTTACCATCCTTAGCGCAGTCAAAAACTCTTCAGCAGTGACGCTTGGAAAGATCGGCGCAGGATTTCATGACCTTCCGGATAGTTGGTCTCCTAGGGAAATAGCGAGCGAAGTGTTTTCCTCCTCGAATCCTACCGCTGAGATGATGGATTTCTGGATAAGGGAATTGGAAGACCCCCAGCGTTAGCCCTCGCAATCTTCACACCGCAAGTACGGCGCTATGGATTTGGCGAATTCTGCACGTGGGGAAGAGGGCTAGTCCACCTTTCGGTCTGGATGGATTACCGCAATTTGAACTCTACGACGTCTACTTCGTCATCGTCACCTAATCCGGGATAGTGAGTATCTAGCGCTTCCTGAAGCTCGGAAAGAGAGTCAAAACCGTCATTTCTAGCTTGCTTTTCCGACAGTTCACTTCGCTGGGTAGAGACAACGGACGTGACCTGTGCCGGGATAGTGACGACCTCTCCGGATTCTTTCTCGAAGACAATTTGGGCACTTCCTTCATGGAAAGGATCATCTACCCGGATGGTTTGTTGCTTTTCTCCGCTACGAATTGATTCCTCGTAGCCTTCCCACATGTAGATGCGCTGCTCTTGTTCCATATCTCGCCAGTTGAATGCGAATGGCAAGAGTTCTTCTACGGTAGGTGCTTCAAATCCATTACTTCCGCGCACGATGCACCTAATCGACGGATCAACATCAAAAAGCACCTGGCGGCATTTACCGCAGGGAGGAATAACGTGACCAGTAGGTCCGTATACGGCGACTACTGCTTGGATTGGGTCCTCTGGATAACTAGCAGCATGGTTGGCTAAAGCCGAGATCTCCCCGCAAGGACCACCGAGGAAGTGATGCGCGTTCACACCGAGTACGTGTTTTCCTGATTTGGTAAGGAGCGCTGCGGCTACAGTGTGGTCTTCTCCGTCTTGAAAACGCTGTGCATGGGTGGTTGCTTTGGCCAGTAAATTTCGAAGTTCGTTGGTAATCACTCTTTAAGGGTAATAATTGCCAACGCGCTTCGCCTAGGTGACGACAAAGATCAGGAACGTTGGGGATTTCCACCATGCTTGGGTATAGCTGAGCAGAGATTGACAACTGCAGTGTTTTAACTGCATATTCATGGTTCAATCAAGCAAAAGTGCTAGTCCAAAGCTGGGATTCGGCCGCTCTTTAGTACGTGCGTGGAGTGGCCATGCCATACTGCGAAGGCGTTTTGGAGTGAAGAAATCTTCTGCAAGCAGAGGAATTTCCTCACATGGTGGGGTTTAATATTGAATAATGGCGCCATGGGTAGAGCGCAGAAGATAAGAACCGGAGTTTTACTCGCTTTAGCTGTTGCCTCTTTAGCGTTATTTATTTTGTGGGTGACAGACGTAATCGGGCTCGGTTTAGCAGTCGTCCTCATGATTGTTATGACTGCCGCTTCTGTGGGCGTGCGTGTGTGGGCGGAGAATGCAGGGCCGCAGTCAGAATAAGCGATGCGCCGCAGCAATGGCAGAAGCAGTCCTCTTTCTTTGCGTCTCAACAGGTGGGTGGAGTCGCCGAAAACCGAGTTAGTGCGTAAGCTGAGCGCTTACCACGCTACTGCGTGCTGGGCGTGCAAATTGTGATCAATTTGCTTGTGTACACACAAATCAGAATTCTGTAAACAATGCCTGTTGCTGCTTTTGAGTCTTTAAAGCGCTGGAGTTCAGCCCCTCACACCATGGTGGATATACCCTAAATCCTCTCTTTCCTGGGGCTGCTCCGGAGGTAATACCGAGACGTTGTAAATCTTGATTGCTAAATTTAAACACACCTCGGTGATCTCCTTGAATCACAAAGACTAGGAGACCGTCGCCGCAGGAAGAATCTTCAAAAGGCACGGTTTCCCCTTCATGGTTGCGTTGCCAGAATGCTACAAAGGCTCCCGGCTTAGAAGGCGTGGTGCGTGCTGTGCGGACATGCCAGGTTTTAGCTCCCAGCTTGGCTATTCCCGATTCATAATTCGCATTATCACTTGTTTCATTGATGGTGCCCTCTAAATTAAAGGACGCCATGAATTGGTAAAAGGAATCAAACTTCATTTTCTACGCGTTGTATACAGCTACTTTTGTCTAAATTTGAAGCTTAAGGAAAGCGGCGGAGGGCAACAAATTCCCCACGTTGTTTGAAGTGTCCAGGGTTGGGGCCGATTGGTCTTAAACGCATTCTGGGCCTTGTCGAAGGAAAGCTCTGATCGCTTTATCGGAGCGCGAGGATTAGGGTGAGGGCATGCTTTTTGATTCGCTGCCGCGGCCGAGCGTGCGTGTGGCTCCGGGGGTGGGGCATGTGCCGGGATGGGTGGGCGTCGATAAGCAGAAAGCCTTGGTGGAAGAGATGCGCGGCATTGCGCGCGAGTATGCGGCGACGCCGATGGCGATGGTGCGTCCGCGGCTGAAATCGGGCGGACAGATGAGCGTATTTCAGCTGCATCTGGGCAGGTATTGGCATTATCCCAGCTATCGGTATGTAGACAATATGGACGGCACGCGGGTTCCGCCGGTGCCGGAGAGCCTGCGGCGGATTGCTCCGGGAGCGCTGTGCGCCGTGGCCGAGGTGGCACCCGAGCTAGAGCCATGGGCGGAGAACTTCGTGCCGGAGATGGCACTCGTGAATTACTACCCGCCGGGATCGGCTATGGGCATGCATGTGGATGATTCTGAGGAATCGCCCGCCCCAGTGATTTCGCTCTCCATTGGAGATGAGGCGCTTTTCCGCATGGGCCATACCGAGTCGCGCACGCGGCCATGGGACGATATCACGCTATGTAGTGGTGATTTGGTGGTCTTTGGCGGACCGAAGCGCTTTGCTTACCACGGGGTGGTGCGCGTAAACGATGGTACGTTGCCGCAGGGGTGCGGGTTGAGTGAAGGACGTATCAACATCACCATCAGACAAGTATCTGCGCGAGCGGTAGGCTAGGGATGTTACATAAAGCTTGAAGGAAAGAAGGTTCTCTTATGTCTCGTATCGGTATCATCATCGGCACTACCCGCGATAAGGCCGCCGGCAAGGAAGTGGGCGAGTGGCTCTATGACCTGGCCCAGGGCCGTAAGGACGGCGTGGAGTATACCCTGCTGAACCTCAAGGAATTCGATATTCCGGTCCTGACCACCGAGGTCGTTCCCGCTGCCGCTAATAAGCAGTACGCGGATGCAAAAGTACAGGCGTGGTCTGATGCAGTGGATGCCTGCGATGGCTTCGTTTTTGTTACCCCGGAGTACAACCGCTCCGTGCCGGGTCCATTCAAGAATGCCTTTGACTGCTTGGCCGCAGAGTGGGCGGGCAAGCCGGTTGCCTTCGTTGGCTACGGACCGGCCGGGGCAATCCGCGGCGTGGAAGCATGGCGCACCATTGTGGTTAACTTCTCCATGCCGCAGCTGCGCAATCAGCTCGACTTCGGTTTCTTTACTGACTGGACCGATGGCGAATTCCGCCCCGTGGATGCCAAGGTGGAGCGCACCAACTCCTTGCTGGCTGAGCTGGAAGACGCCCTTTCTGCTTAGTCGGTCCACGTTGGCCCTGGGTGCATAATAAGCGCGTTTCGTAGATTTTCTCCCGTGAAATTGTCACTATGTGCTTGTTGTGCATCTGGGAACTACACAACAGCCGCGTTCTGGCCTCTTGGTAGGCGAACGAGACCAATAGCGTGGCCGCAACTTGTCCCTCGCGCAAAAATTCAGCCCCCGCGCTCTTCGTGAGCAGCGGGGGCTGATTATTATGCGGCCGGCTTAATTACTGCAGGCCGAACTGGTCCCAAGCGGCAGGGGAGAGGTTCTGGTACACGTGCTTGTGCTCCTGGTACTCGGCCAAGCCGGTGGGGCCAAGCTCGCGGCCGTTGCCAGACTGCTTGAAGCCGCCCCACTCTGCCTGCGGCAGGTAGGGGTGGAAGTCGTTGATCCAGATGGTGCCGTGGCGCAGGGCGCGAGCAACACGCTCGGCGCGGCCGGCGTCGGAAGTGTAAACGGCGCCAGCGAGGCCGTACTCGGTGTCGTTGGCGATCTCGATGGCCTCCTCCTCGGTGGTGAAGGTCTCGATGGTCACGGTCGGGCCGAAGGCTTCGTCGTGGACACAGTCCATCTCGCGGGTAGCGCCATCGATAATGGTCGGCAGGTAGTACACACCAGCGCCCAGGTCGGTGGTGCCGGTGCCGTGCGGGCCATTGGTGTCCTCGCTGGTAGCCGCGCGGCCACCGGTGAGGATCTTGGCGCCCTGCTCGCGGGCCTTGTCCACGTAGGCGGCAACCTTCTCGCGGTGCTCGGCGGAGATGAGCGGGCCGGTCTCGGCCTTGTCATCGGTCGGTCCACCAATCTTGATCTTATTGGCGCGCTCTACCAAGGCATCGACGAATTTATCGTGCAGGGACTCTTCCACGACAATGCGGGAGCCTGCGGAGCAGACCTGACCGGAGTGGAAGAAGGCGCCATTGAGGGCGTTGTCCACGGCGACGTCGAAGTCGGCATCGGCGAAGATGACGTTCGGGTTCTTGCCACCGAGCTCGAGCGCGGTGCGCTTGACGGTCTCAGCCGCATTCTTGGCAATGATCTTGCCGGTGACCAGGCCGCCGGTGAAGGAGACCATGTCCACGTCTGGGTGCTGAGACAGCGGGCTTCCGCAGTTAGCGCCAGCGCCGGTGATGAGGTTGCCCACGCCGTCGGGCAGGCCGCATTCCTTGAGGGCGGCCATGAGCAGCATCGCGGTGTGCGGGGTGAGCTCCGCCTGCTTGAGGACGAAGGTATTGCCGGCTGCCAGGGCCGGGCCCACCTTCCAGGAGACCTGCAGCAGCGGGTAGTTCCACGGGGTAATCAGTCCGCAGACGCCAACGGGCTCGGCGTCGATGCGCGAGCGCAGGTTGGGATCCTGCGGGTCGACTACGCGGCCGGCCTGGTGCTGGGCCAGGGTGCCGAAGAACTCGAAGGCGTTGGCGATGTCATCCATATCGCCCAAGGATTCCTCATAGCGCTTGCCGGTATCAGCGGACTCGGCCTGAGCGAAAAGCTCCTTGTGCTCACGGATGAAATCGGCGACGCGGATGACGAGCTTGCCGCGCTCGGCGGACGGGGTATTAGCCCACTCGCCGTTATCGAAGGCTTCCCGGGCAACCTTGATGGCGCGCTCGGTGTCCTCGTCGGATGCCTCGGAGACTAAACCGACGGTGGAACCATCGGCCGGGCAGATGATGGTGCGGGTATCGCCGCTTTGGGCGGCTTCCCACTTACCGTTGATGAACAGGGACTTCGGGGCGCCATCGGCATGCACGCCCTTCAGCAGGTCGGTCTGCGTGGGGTCGAACAAAGTGTTCTGGGTGCTCAAGTGAAAAGCAACCTTTCTCTCATAGAGGTAGTTGTAGTGGCCAGCTTAGCTATCTTCGCGCCAGGTGCGCTCGGGCTCGGCGCCATCGGAGACATCGGAATCGCCCGGCTGGGTCTGCTGCATGTAGAGGAAGGCCAAGTGGCGCTCGTAGAGATCCAGCACGTTATTGATGATTTGGTTCTCGGAATAGCCGTAGACGTCATAGCCCAGCGAACCGGTCATATCGTAGACCTCGAGGCGGTAGTACTCGTTGCCTTCGCCCGCGCTGAAGTCGGGGCGCTCGGCCGCTACCGGGAAGAGCTGGTAGCGGAACATGCGCTCATTGTGCAGCTTTACTTCTAGGTCGAGCTGGGGCAGTTCGACGTCGGGAAGCTCGCTGGTGAGCAAGATGGCGTCGTAGCCGCGGGTACGCATATGGGTAGCAACCTGCTCCAAAGCGTAGGTGGCGGTATCGCGCAGGTAAGTATCCATCTCCTGCTTGGAAGGGAAGGTATTGGCGCGGTCCAGGCGATTCTTCCAGAGGTTGGAATCCGCAGGCTCGCGCTCGGTACGGGAAGAAATCACGCCGTGCATAGCGGTGGTGCGGGCCTCACGCTGGACGTTTTCTAGGCGTAGGGACTTCCACAGGGAGAACATGATGAGGTAGACCACGAACGCGAAGGGCAGGCCCATCACAACGGTCGCGGACTGCACGGTGGCGATGCCGTCGATCTGCAGCAGCGCCAGGGTCAGCGCGCCCACGGTGATGGACCAGAAGATGCGCAGCCAGCGCGCGCCATCCTGGCGATTATCGGTAATGCGAGAGGTGAAGTTGGACATCACCAGCGCGCCGGAGTCGGCCGAGGTGATGTAGAGCAGCAGGCCGATGAAGGTGGTCAAGAAGATGACGATGCCGGAGCCTGGGAACTCGTGCAGCATGTCATAGAAGCCCTGTTCCGGCACGTTGATCGCGTTTTCGGCGAATTCTGGGTAGTCACCGGAGCGGACCATGTCCAGGGCGGTATTACCGAAGAAGGACATCCACATCAAGATGAACAGGAACGGGAAGGTCAGGGTGCCAAAGATGAACTGGCGCAAGGTGCGGCCGCGGGAGATGCGGGCCAGGAAGAGGCCGACGAAGGTAGCCCAGGCAATCCACCAAGCCCAGAAGAAGAGGGTCCAGGACTGCATCCAGGTATCCACGTTGGCTTGGTCATCGGCAAAGGCGAAGGTTTCCATGGTCCAAGATGGGAACTTCGAGACATAGTCACCGATATTGGTCACGATGGCATCGAAGAGGTAGGCGGTCTTGCCAAAGACCACGACGTAGATCATCAGCGCAATGGCCAGGTAGACGTTCAGCTCGGAGAGGAAGCGAATACCCTTATCCACGCCGGATACGGCCGAGAGGGTGGCAATAGTGATGGCGATGATGATGAGCGCGGCCTGCAGACCGAAGCCCTGCTCAATGCCGAAGATGAGGTGGAAGCCATAGGACAGCTGCACCACACCGATACCCAGGGAGGCGGTCACACCAAAGACGGTGCCCAGCATGGCAGCGATGTCCACCGCGGAGCCGATGGGGCCGTGCACGCGCTTGCCGATGAGCGGGTAGAGCGCGGAGCGGATAGCTAGCGGCATATTGAGGCGGTAGGCAAAATAACCGAAGGCCATGCCCATCAGAGCATAAAGAGCCCAGCCGGTCAGGCCATAGTGGAACATGGCATAGACTACGGCTTCCTTGGCGGCTTCCATGGTCTCGCCGTCACCGACCGGTGGCTGCATATACATGGTGACCGGCTCGGCCACGGCGAAGAACATGAGGTCCACGCCGATGCCGGCGGCAAAGAGCATGGATGCCCAGGAGAAAGTATTGAATTTCGGCCGCGAATGGTCCGGTCCGAGTCGAATATTGCCGGCATTGGAGAAGGCAATAGAGAGGACGAAGACCACGGCGATGGTGGCGGTAAGAACGTAGAACCAGCCGAGGTTGGTGCCGATCCATCCGGTGACGCTGGCGAGGGTCTCTGCCGCGGAATCGCGGCCGAGTCCGGCATAGAGCGCCATGGCAATAATGAGGACGCCGGAGATGATAAATACCGGCCAGTTGGTCTTGGGAGCAGGGACCTGATCCGCGCCTACGGCATCGCCGGTTTCAGCCTTGTAGCTGCCGACGAGGGCGCGAACTTGGTAGCGCGGGCTGCGCTTCTTGGGCTCTCCAGATGGGGTTGCGAGAGAGGTGTTTTTACCCCCTTGTTGGGGGTCTTTATTTGAAGTGTGAGACTCCTCAGGATCGTGAGGGTCAAAGTTAGCCATCTACTTCTCCTATTGTTGGTTGGTTTGGGCCGAATCTTTCGCACGAGTGCCCCAAAAGTCTCACAAGATCGCAGGGAGAGATAGGTGAGTGAAATGAATCATATTAGGGCGAACTATGCGCAAAGACTTCGGATTTCATCTCCAGAGACATCCATCCGGACAAGGTAAATATACATTAAGATGGGCAAACTTCTAGAGGGATGTGTACTCTGGAGATAGTGCCCGCACATAAGGCGATGTGAATAAATGCAGAGTTTTGTATAAATTACGATATTTTCACTTCCGGTGGGGCAATCTTGACGTGTGAAATATTTCACAGAAAGAAGGGGATTTATGGGTTTTATGGACAAGCTGACCAAGAAGCGTTCCGCTAAAAAGGTCACCGATGAAGTAAGCGACGTAGTCGTCGTTGGCGGTGGCTCCGCAGGCTCCGTCATTGCCGCACGCCTGACCGAAGACAAGAACACCCGCGTGCTGGTCCTTGAGGCTGGCCGCCCAGATTCCCTGTGGGATCTGTTCATTCACATGCCATCCGGTTTCTCTTTCCCAATCGGTGCAAAGAACTATGACTGGATGTACGAGTCCGATCCGGAGCCGGAGATGAACGGCCGCCGCGTCTACCATGCCCGCGGCAAGGTTCTCGGCGGATCTTCTTCCATTAACGGCATGATCTACCAGCGCGGTAACCCGATGGACTATGAGAAGTGGGGCCAGAACCCGGGCATGGAGAACTGGGACTTCGCCCACTGCCTGCCGTACTTCAACCGCATGGAAACCGCCGCTGCGGCCGAGCCGAACGATCCGCGCCGTGGCCACGATGGCCCGCTCTACCTCTCCCGCGGTCCGGCTACCTCCGAGCTCTTCCAAGCCCTGTTTAAGTCCGTGCAGGAAGCTGGCTACAACCTGACCAATGACGTCAATGGTTACCGCCAGGAGGGCTTCGCTCCGTTCGACCGCAATATTAAGAACGGCAAGCGTTGGTCCGCTGCCCGTGCCTACCTCTACCCCAACATGGATCGCGAGAACCTCGAGATCCGCACCCGCGCATTTACCACCAAGATCCTCTTCGAGGGCCAGAAGGCCGTCGGCGTCGAGTACGAGTGGCAGGGCGGCGTTCACCGCGTTTATGCCGAAAAGATCGTGCTGTCCGCCGGTGCCATTAACACCCCGCAGCTGTTGGAAATCTCCGGCATTGGTGACCGTGAGATTCTGGAGAAGCACGGCATCGACGTCGTCAAGCACCTGCCGGGTGTGGGCGAGAACCTGCAGGACCACCTCGAGGTCTACATCCAGTATGAGACCACCAAGTCCACCGCTTCCTCCCAGCCTTACCTGGATAAGTGGCGCTGGCCGTTCATGGGTCTGCAGTGGCTGCTGACCCACAAGGGTCCAGTTGCTACCTCCCACTTTGAAGGTGGCGGCTTCGTGCGCTCCAATGAGAACGAGGACTACCCGAACCTCATGTTCCACTTCTTGCCGATGGCCGTGCGTTACGACGGCCAGAAGGCGGACGTCAAGCACGGCTTCCAGTGGCACGTGGGCCCGATGTTCTCCGATACCAAGGGCCACGTTCACATCAAGAGCGCCGATATCCACGACAAGCCGTCCATCCTCTTCAACTACCTGAAGACCGACCAGGACCGCCGCGAGTGGGTTGAGGCCGTACGCGTTGCCCGCTCCCTGCTGGATACCAAGGCCATGGAAGAGGTAGGCGCCCGCGAGTTCAGCCCGGGCCCGGATGTCCAGACCGACGAGGAGATCCTGGAGTGGGTCCGCAATGATGGCGAGACCGCGCTGCACCCATCCTGCACCGCCAAGATGGGCGCGGAGTCCGATCCTATGGCCGTGGTTAACCCAGACACCATGGGTGTATGGGGCGTCGAAGGCCTCTACATTGCGGATGCCTCCGTATTCCCGTCCGTGACCAACGGAAATATTTACGCCCCAACCATGATGGTGGGCGAGAAGGCCGCTGACCTCATCGCCGGCCGTACCCCGCTCGAGCCAAACCACGCTGAGTGGTACAAGGCTAAGCAGGATATGCCGCTCTACGCTGAGGGCGAAGCAGTCCGCGATCACAAGCACTCCATCCAGGGCGCTGACCACTAAGCACCCTCCTGCTGGATTGCTCTAGCGCCGCGTTTTCCCGTCCCTGGGAGCGCGGCGCTTTTGCTTGCCGACGTCCCCCTTCCCCACCGTGCCCCCCTATCCGCTGGGCCAGAACCATGGTTTAATCGTCGGGCAAGGAATCAGATCCGATGGAGTGAACTGCCAGAGAAAGGGGGACATTGATGCTCAGCATTATCGCTTTAGTCATTAGTATCGTTTTCGCCGTCAACGTTATTAAGAAGCTCGATGACATCGATACGCACCTGAAGGAGCTGCTCGCCTCGCGCGAGGATGACCAAACACCGCGTTAATCGTGCGGGTGGCTAAGGAGATGGTGAACGAATTTCGAATTAACCAACTGCAAAAGGCCATACCGACAGTGAAATGGAATTTTCCTGCGATGTAGCTTGAAGGCTATGGCTTCGTAGACCAAAGTGGTTTCCAAGCAGCAGTTCCAGTACTTCGTACGCGGGGTAGCCAACACCGCCGACTTCAAGGAAGTATCATTCCCGGATACCAGCGAAAAGAGTTAGTCATTTGGCTATTAGAAAGCTTCGCTACGTGTGGTTCGACCCGTACGCAATGTCCGTGAGTGTCTAGCCCTTGATGGAGAACCTGGTGTCAGTGTCGCTGGCCGCACCTACGCCGCCGTCATGTCCGCCGACACCCTGTTCATCACCATCCCCACAGGGGTGGGTGTGGACATCCACGTGAAGATTCTGGAGAATTTCGCCGCCCATATCGCCCCCGCGTTGAGTTGGCAGCCGAACCGTGAAGGACCAGTCATCGGCTATCCCATCGACTAATTCTTGCAGGTCGCAGGACCTTCGCGTGACTGTTAGTTCAGCCCATTTTAAATAGTTCATCGAATACTGTATAGTTCAGTACATGCTGACTATTGCTTCGCGCCTCGACGTCATGAACCGGCTCGGCCGGGCCATGGCTGATCCGACGCGCTCCCGAATCCTGATGACCCTACTAGACGGTCCGAGCTACCCGGCCGTGCTCTCGCAAAGCTTGGATCTGACCCGCTCGAACGTCTCGAACCACCTGTCCTGCCTGCGCGATTGTGGCATTGTCGTCGCTGAGCCGGAGGGCCGCAAGACCCGCTACGAAATCGCCGATCCCCACCTCGCGGCAGCGCTCGAAGCGCTAGTCAACGCGACACTAGCCGTCGACGAGAATGCCCCCTGCATCGACACTGAGTGCTCGGTGCCCGGCTGCGGCGAGAAAGGAGCGGACGTATGAGTTCAGCATGTGGATGCGAACACGAACCCGCCACGGAGATCGACGAGCTCGATCGGCCATGGTGGAAGGACCCTGAGCTACTGCTGCCGATCTTCTCCGGCGTAGCCCTCATAACAGGACTGGCGCTGGACTGGTCCGACTTGGAGACGCCCGCGACGGTACTGTATTGGGTTGGGCTGCTGTTGGGCGCTTACACGTTCGCGCCTGGAGCGATCCGGAACCTTGTCACGAAGCGTAAGCTCGGCATTGGCTTGCTAATGACGATCAGCGCGGTCGGTGCGGTGATCCTCGGATTCGTCGGAGAGGCCGCGGCGCTAGCGTTCCTGTACTCGATCGCCGAAGCACTGGAAGACAAGGCGATGGATCGGGCCCAAGGCGGACTGCGGGCACTGTTGAAGCTGGTACCGCAGACCGCGACGGTGCTGCGCGACGGCACAGCGGCCGAGGTCGTAGCGAAGGACCTCGAGGTTGGCGAGCTAATGCTTGTGCACCCCGGGGAGCGGATCGCCACGGACGGCATCATTCGGTCCGGGCGCTCCAGCCTTGACACCTCAGCGATCACCGGAGAATCCATTCCGGAGGAGGTTGCGCCCGGCGACGAAGTGCCTGCGGGAGCGATCAACTCCGCCGGGGTGCTGGAGGTCGAGACGACCGCAGCTGGAACGGACAACTCGCTGACCACACTCGTGGACCTAGTCGAGCAAGCGCAAGCGGAAAAGGGCGACCGCGCCCGGATCGCCGACCGGATTGCCCAACCCCTAGTGCCCGGGGTGATGATCCTGGCGGTGCTGGTCGGCGTGATCGGCTCGCTGCTGGGCGACCCTGAGACGTGGATCACCCGTGCGCTGGTAGTCCTGGTCGCAGCGTCGCCGTGCGCGCTGGCAATCTCCGTGCCGCTGACGGTCGTGGCCGCGATCGGCGCGGCCAGCCAGTTCGGAGTGGTCATCAAGTCCGGCGCGGCGTTCGAGCGACTCGGCGGCATCCGTCACCTGGCAGTGGACAAAACCGGAACCCTTACCCGCAACCAGCCTGAGGTTACCGGAGTGGTCCCGGCAGACGGATTCGATCGGCCGCAGGTGCTTTCCTTCGCGGCAGCAGTTGAGCAGCAATCGACACACCCCCTCGCCGCGGCGATCGCGGCAGCGGGGCCCGAAGCGCCCACCGCCTCGGGCATCAGCGAGGAAGCTGGGCATGGCATCGGCGGCACCGTCGGAGGCCGACGGGTGCTGGTGGGCAGCCCCCGATGGATCGACGCCGGGCCACTGAAAGCGGACGTTGAGCGCATGGAGTCCGAGGGCCAGACCTGCGTCCTGGTCACCGTCGATGACGCTCTCGCCGGGGCGATCGGGGTCCGCGACGAGTTGCGGCCCGAGGTGCCCGAAGCCGTGCAGGCCCTGCACGCCAACGACGTGGAAGTAAGCATGCTCACCGGCGACAACACTCGCACCGCCCGGGCGCTGGCTGGAATCGCCGGAATCGACGACGTGCGCGCCGAGCTGCGCCCTGAGGACAAGGCAAGCATCGTCGCCGAATTCTCCTCCAAGACGCCGACGGCGATGATCGGCGACGGCATCAACGACGCGCCGGCACTGGCGGGTGCGACGGTGGGCATAGCGATGGGAGCGACCGGCTCTGACGCCGCGATCGAGTCCGCTGACGTCGCCTTCACCGGCCACGACCTCCGGCTAATCCCGAAGGCGCTGCAGCACGCCCGCCGAGGAAGCAGGATCATCAACCAGAACATCGTGCTGTCTCTGGCCATCATCATCGTGTTGATGCCACTGGCGATCAGCGGCGTGCTGGGCCTGGCCGCCGTCGTGTTGGTTCACGAGGTCGCCGAAGTGATCGTGATCTTGAACGGCCTGCGGGCTGCGCAAGCGAAGCGCTGAGGCTGTGACCGGCAAGTCTCATAAGGGTTAAACCACACGCCGAGCGGACACACCTTGGGCCAGGCACGTCATTTGAGTTCACGGTCCGTCTCCGTGGAATCGGGATCGTACTCGGTGACCTGTCCCTTCTCGGTGCGTGTGGGCATGGGGGCTGTGGGCGAGCCACCATCCGGCACGTGGCCCAGCCGGTCAAGGGCCCCCGAGCGCTCCGCGTCTCCAGCGCAGATCGTGGAAGGATCGAACTTGCTCAGGGACCCAGCGTCACTGCGAGACTCTTTTCGTCCCGCAACTTGAATAGTTCAGCGGCCTTTATACCACGGACATCCATTCGGAGTGCTGCCGAGTCTCATCGACACAGCCTGCGACTACCTGGGCAGTGTGTTTGATAAAGGCCCCAACCCTCATCAGCGTTGCCGAGCCCTCGCCGTTCCAGTTGCCGTAACCGACTAGATGCAGATTCTTCGGCGCAGTTTTTGCGCAGTTTATTCGCCCCGATATGTCGCCCACTTGGACCGTTGCGGTGGCGGTAATCCTCGTGGCGATGTGGGTGACCTGGTTTTCTACTTTTGCGCTCATTGTGCGCGCGGCATCGCGCTGGATTGCGCACCACTCCGCGGCCATCGATATCGTTTCCGGTCTTATCTTTGCGGTGCTGGGACTCGTTATGGCCGTGGAGGGCGCTATCGAGCTCTTCGGTTAGTGCAGGTGGCGGATTTCTATAAAAGAGTTGATATAGGAGCTACCTAAATCAAAAAACTTACCTGTTTCGCTGCAGGTGAGAGGGCCCTTATAGTGGCATGCGTTAATCCAATAGCATGCGAGTATGGAGGTGTTAGGTGGCTATTAGCGCCCTGGTGACCTTAATGGGCGTGTGGTTCGCGGCGATGGCCTCGCCGGGCCCAGACGTAGTGCAAATCATTCGCTTAGGTGCGCGTTCTACGCGCGCAGCCGTATGGGCGGCGCTTGGTAGTACCACCGGCCTTACCATTTGGACCGTGGCCTCCTTGGCGGGGCTATCCGCGCTGATTTCTGCGCACCCTGGCATCCTCGTGGCGCTGCAGGTTCTCGGTGGCTGTTACCTGCTGTGGATGGCCTATACCGCCATTACCGGTGGCATTAAGGAGCGCCGCGCACCCGCAACCGTAGTGGGCACCGAAACCCGCGCCCCGCAGCCGCGCGGGTTTACGCCGGACGGCATTATCAAGGCGGCCACCGCCTATCGCATGGGGTTTATCTGCGATCTCTCGAACCCCAAGGTGGTCATTTTCTTCGGCGCTATCTTTGCCAATTTCATTGATCCCGGTATGGGCATTGGCGCCAATCTCATGGTGGGTGCCGTATTGATTCTGGAAAGCCTCGTGCTCTTTGTAGGCGTGGCTTTAAGTACTCGTGCGGTCTCAAAGTGGATGGCTAAGAACTCCGCCTGGGTGGATATTGTCAGCGGCGTGGTCTTCCTGCTGCTGGGTATCATCATCCTTTTTGAAGGAGTGCGTGGCCTTATAGCGATGTAATCTGGGGCCATGATTTTTACCACTACTAATACCGTTGATGGTTATGAGATTACGGACTATATCCGCATTATCGCCGGGGAGACCGTCATCGGTATTAATATGCTGAAGGATGTCGGGGCATCCCTCCGCAATATCACCGGTGGACGCTCTGCTGGATACGAAAGCGAAGCCATCAAGGCACGCGAGGCGGCACTCGATGAGTTGTGGCGCCGCGGGCAGGAGCTCGGGGCCGATGGCGTGGTGGGCATCGCCTTTGATTATTCGCCCATGGGCACCTCGAATGACATGTTGATGGTCACTGCCACCGGCACTGCGGTGAAGCTGCGCGCCCGTGACTAAGGTAGGCAAGAAAACACTGGCTCTATGCGCTGGGTTATGCGCGGCCGCTGGGCTCATGGCAGGCTGCGAGGAAGAACCGCCGCGGCCGGGCAGCGTGCCGAATGAATCGCACGGCGCGGCCGATGGCTATATCACCACGCTGCCGGACCAAGGCACAACGGCCAATGGCCAGTACCAGATCATTAACCTGCGCAATGACCGCAGCTTTGTGGTCCACGTGCCGTTTAACGCGGATAAGCACCACCGCCTGCCCGTGGTCGTGGCAATGCACGGCTATGAGATGGACGCCGGCAATATGTTCAAAGGCACCGACCTCTCCCAGGGCGATGCCATCACGGTCTTCGTCCAAGGCGCGGGCAAGGCATGGGCGCCAGCACCGTATGCGGTAACCAGCTTGGACGATGACCTCACATACGTCGATGACACGATCGATTTCGTCCGCCGTCACTATCCCGCCTCTGAGACCACCTATGGCGTGGGCTTTTCCAATGGTGGCGGATTTGCCCGCGCGGTGAGCTGCAAGCGGCCGGGCCTATTCGAGGCGGTGGCGACGGTCTCGGCAGCCAAGTATGACCGCGTGGAAAAGAACTGCGCCAGCGAACCCACCGATTACCTGGATATTCACGGCACCGAGGACGTGCTCATGAATTACGATGGCGGGCACCAGCACGGCGCGCACTACCGCTCGGTAAAGCAATCGCTGCGCGGGATTGCCAGGGAGAATAGGTGTAACCCGTTTCCAAAGAGGCGTCGGAAAGAAGCGGTGGAGCACTTTACCTGGCGGGTATGTGATGCGCGCACCGAGCAATACACCATCCACGGTGGCACGCACACGTGGAATGGCGGGGCCACGGACCATTCCGGGCTGGTGAGGGCGGAGTGGACCACCGATACGGTCCTGGATTTCTTCCATATCGCCCACCCGTAGCTATAGCCGCGCGCGGGCTGGGTAAGCTGGGCGGCATGCTAGACATTCCTATCAACGGCGACTCCATCAAATTGGGCCAGTTCATCAAGCTGGCCAGCTTGGTGGCTACCGGCGGCGAGGCTAAAGAACTCATCGCAGAAGGCGTGGTCACGGTCAATGGCGAACCCGAAACGCGCCGGGGTGCCATGCTCCACCCAGGCGACGAGGTGTGCATCGAGGATGCTTGCGCGCGCGTGGGCGAGCCGGATGATGACGATGATTACTTTGATGAAGCCACGGCCGACGATGACTTTGATCCGGAAAAGTGGAGGAATATGTAGATGCCAGCATTCGAAGCTGAAGTGGGCATGCCCTACTGGATTGACCTGACCACCTCGGACCCGCGCAAGTCCGCACACTTTTACGAGCAGGTGCTGGGCTGGGAAATTTCCGCCGAGTCCGGCGAAGATAATCCGTACCAGATGGCGCGCCTGCAAGGGCTGCCCATCGCTGGGTTGATCCCGCAGCCGGAGGAGGCCCCCATGCCGGATACGTGGGTGACCTACTTCCTGTCCAAGGACATTGCGGGCGATTGCCAGCGCGCGCAGAACTTGGGCGGGCGCATCCTTGTGGAGCCGCAGCAGGTGCAGCTGGGGCACATGGCCCTGCTTGTCGACGCCGCCGGAGGCATGTTTGGCCTCATTCAACCCGCCGGCCCAGAGCACTTCGTTGCCGCTGGCGAGCCCGGCACCCCGGTCTGGCACGAGCTCACCGCTACCTCGGGCTTCCAGAGCGCGATGAATTTTTATGGCGAGCTATTCAATTGGGAGATCCGCGCCATGCAGTCCGAGGATGAGAACTTTATCTACGCCACCGCGGAAGAAGACGGTGCGCCGTTTGCCGGCCTGTGGAACGCCGAGGGGCAGTTCCCGCCGCAGGTTCCGAGCTTCTGGCAGACCTATTTGGGCGTGCGCGATATCGACACCGCTGCGAAGAAGGCCGTGGAATTAGGCGGCGAGGTCATCCGTGAACCGTGGGATTCGCCCTTCGGCCGCATGTGCCTTTTGGCCGATTCCACCGGTGCAACCATCACTCTCACCGAGGTCGAAGACGCCCCCGAAGAAGAGCCCACCGAGTCGGATGATGTGCTGGGCCTCGACTCGCAATAATTGCGATGAGTGAATCGCCACTGGTCAAACGTGTATTGGCGGTCGTTGCCGTGATTCCGCCCGGCAACGTCACCTCCTATGGTGAGGTGGCCAAGGTGGCCGACTGCGGTGCGCGCAACGTCGGTACCGTACTAAAACGCCACGGTGCCGGCGCTGCATGGTGGCGCGTGGTCCGCGCCGATGGCGCCTCCCACGATCCCGCCCGCGCCGCGGAGTTCTGGGATCGCGAGGCCATCGCGCACGCCAACGGCCGCGTTAAAATGCACGAGCACGGAGTCGACGCCCGCGAATTACAGGAGTTGATGGAGTGAGGGCCTGGGTCATTCTCTTTCTCGCGATTGCCAGCGAAGTCGTGGGCACCGTCGCGCTGAAGTACGCCGTGGAGTATGTCTGGATCTACGGCGTGGCCGCCTTCTGCTTCATCCTTGCTTTTGTGCTCCTGCACCGCGTAATGCAAGAAGGCGTCAACGTGGGCGTGGCTTATGGACTCTGGGCATCCGGTGGGGTCATTTCCACCGCGTTGCTGTCCGCCGCGCTATTTGGCGAGCCGCTCGGCGCAGTAAAACTTGCCGGAATCGCACTCATTATGGCCGGCGTATTCTGCGTGGAAATGGGTGCGAAACCAGATGAGGATCAAGACCACACTGTGAAGGTGGCGCCGCAATGATTTGGTTCCTTCTTTTCCTCGCCACCGCCATCGAGGTTTCCGGCACGCTGTGCCTGCGCATGTCCGCAGTGACTGGGCGCCGCTTCTGGGTGGTGCTCGTCGCCCTGTGTTATGTCTCTGCCTACGGCTTCTTGGCGCTCGTGCTCAAGGCCGGCATGGATCTCGGCGTGGCCTACGGCATCTGGGCTGCTACTGGCGTTGCGCTTACCGCCATTGCCTCGTATCTCCTGTTCAAGGAGCCGTTTACTTGGTTAAAGTCTTTGGGCGTGGTGCTCATTGTCGGGGGAGTGCTGCTCGTAGAAGCCGGTGCGTAATACCCACGGTGACGCTAAGATATTTTCATGATGAAAAAGCTGGCGGTAGGTTCCCTGGTTACCGCACTTTCCCTCGCTATTGTCCCTGCCGCCCAGGCTGTCACCCTCGATCCGCACGCCGTGCCCGCGCGCACCCAAATTACCGTCCGACATGATTCTGGCGCGACTGTCTCCACCGCTAATGCCCATGAGTCTCGCCCCGCGCTGTCTTTAAGCAAGCTCTACTTAGGCTATTGGGTCCTAAAATACGGCGCGCCGGCCGATAAAGCCCGCGTGGAGCACATGATCCGTGTGAGCGATGACAACGTGGCTACCGACTTGGATCGCCGCTACCCGCAGGCTATTCCCAGCATTATCCACGAGTTCGGTCTGCGCGGAACGCATTACACCGGGTATTGGGGAACGACCACGACCTCCACTGAGGATGTAGCGCGGTTCACCTCGCGTATCCAGCACGATCCCATTGCCGCACCCATCATGACCGGCATGGCAAACGCCGCCCCTGTGGCTGCCGATGGCTACCGGCAGGATTTTGGTACCTCCCGGATTCCTGGGGTTATCGGTAGCAAGTTTGGCTGGTCCGATAATCGCCGCATCCATGCTTCGGTATCCACCGCCCCTGGTTTTACCGTCGCCGCCAATACCTACGGTGATGCGGGCACTCATACCGCAGATGTCACCCGTGCCGTACATAATGCCCCAGGCGCAATCCCCACCGGTTCTAGCGAGGCCATTGGAGCTCGTATCGAGCACGATCTGCATCTGCAAGGCCCAGCGCGACAGGCAATCCGAGATGCCACCCGCACGGCAGCGAGCTACGAGCGTCAGGCGTGCGCGAGCGCGAACCAGGCGTTGGCGCAGGTAACGCCGATGCGCGTGTGCAACTAGGATTTGCGGAGCCAAACCAGATACAGAACAAGCACGTTTCGTCTCTCACGTGGTGTGAAAAGGGCGAAACGCGCTTGTTGTGCAGAGTGGTCGGAGGCTTTAGCGGATGTAGGCGAGGGCGTCTTCAGCGGTGCTGTGGCTATAGCTCTCATCGGTCTTGGCGAGCTTATTACCGCGCAGCACCAGCCAGATGCTCAGCGGGTAGAGGATAAGCGCTACCGTGACGGCCTGGATAATGGCGGCCACCTCGGAATCGTGCAGGTAGTTCCAGCAAAAGTGGAGGAGAAAAGCGGCGGCTAGGCAGCCGAGAAAGACGCCGAGGCGCCACCACAGTGGTTTGGCGGCGGCATAGAGTGCCCAGCCGATGCCCCAACCAGCCAGTGCGGTGAGCAAGACGTGTAGGCCTGGGCCGGCGATAAGCCGCAGGCCCCACATCTCAAATAGGCCCTGAATATCGCTATCGGGGTGCATGGTGGCGCCCATGGCGCCGTAGAGGATGTTTTCGCAGGCCTCGAAGCCTAGGCCCACCACTGCGCCCACCATCCAGCCATGCCAGGGGCGGTTGAGCTGGCGGAAGGACATGAGCACGAAGATAACGCCGGTAGTCTTGGAGATTTCCTCTGGGTAGGCGCCGCTCCAGGACATCATGGCATCCACCCAGCCGGTGTCGATGGCAAGCTGCATGACAGGACCGGAGCTGATAAGCGCTAGGGCTACGGCCACCCCGCCGCCCCAAAGGAAAGCCAGTAGGGCCCACAGGCGCGCCGGGCGGGCCCACATGGGGCTGCGCTGCAGCAGGAAGATGACCAGCGCCACGAGAACGGCGGCGATGAGCAGGCTGAGCAGGCCCATCAGCGGAGAGATCAAAAATGTGCTCAGCGTCTGGAAAAAGAAGGCGATGAGGCCAACGCCGGAAAGGATCCACAGCGTGGTGCGAAAGAGCTTAGACATCTAGTACATCAACTCCCCGGAGAAGTCAGCGAATTCTGCTTCGGCCGCAGCGGGCAGATCCTCTTGGCCGAAGGCATGCCAGATGCGGGAGGTGGTGGCCCGGGCCTGATCGCCCTTGCCGGTCACGGTGACCACCCAATCCTTGTTTTCGTCTTCGCCGGTGCCGTCGAGGGAGAGGGCGGCGGTGGAGGAGGGGGCGTCGGCAAGCAGGAGTGCCCCGTTGGTGCCGTCGAAGGTAGGGGCATCGGCCGGCAAGGGTGCCATGGTTAGGGCGCGGACCATGCGGCGCAAGGTGGTGGCATCGTCTTTGGCATCCTCGGTAAGGGTGGCTTGTACGCTGACATCGCCGCAGTTCCAGCCGATGCTGGCGAGGGATTCATAATCGCGCTCGCAGTAGAGATCGGGAACGTCAATCTCCCAGTCCTGGCTAGGCTCTGCGAGGGTAACCTGCTCGACGTCCGCGGAGGAATCCGCCAGCGCCGCCTGCACAATTGTGGGCAAAGCGAGAACCACCGCCACGAACGCAATGACGGCGAGGAAAAGACGCCGTGGATGCGCTGGAGGAAAGCGATAAAATTCCATAGCCCACACCTTATCTTGCTGCTTTGACCTAGAGTGGCAGGCATGAAAGATCTTTATCAACTAGTCAATGGACCCTGGCTGGAAAGCCATGTCATTCCCGATGATCGCGGCGTGGACGGCACTTTCCACGCGCTGCGCGACGAAGCCGAAGAACTCGTCCATGAGATCGTGGAAAAGGACACCGGCCGCCCAGGCAAGCTCTATGCCTCCTTCATGGATACCGAGGGAGTCAACGCGGCCGGTATGGCTCCATTGGATGTGGACCTGGACCGCCTGAGCGCGGCCGACCCCGAGGAACTGGCACAGCGCCTGGGTGAACTTGAGCGCACCGGAGTTGGCTCCCCGGTGACCTTCTGGGTATCCAAGGACTCCGGTTCCGAGGACGCCATTGCTTATGTCATTCAATCCGGCCTGGGCCTGCCGGATGAGGCTTATTACCGCGAGGAAGCCCACGCGGAAACGCTGAGCGCTTATGAAAAGCACGTGGCCGAAATGCTGGAATTCCTCGACCCAGCCCGCCTCTTTGGCCTGGGCGCCGAGGTAGCAGCCCACCGCATCGTCAGCTTGGAAAAGGAGCTGGCCGCTGGCCATTGGGATGTGGTCTCCACCCGCGATGCGGTCAAGACCTATAACCCGTGCGAGTTTAGCGAGCTACCCACCATGACCCGCGCTTTGCTCTCCGGCGGCAACCTGCCAGAGCACCGCGTGGTCAATATGATGCCGTCTTATCTCGAGCACTTCGAGAGCCTCTTTACCTCCGAGCACATGGCCGATTGGCAGCTGTGGGCCACCTGGCACATCCTGCGCTCCCGCGCGGCTATGCTGCCCGAGGAAGTAGGCGCGAAGAACTCCGAGTTCTATGGCACCAAGCTCTCCGGCGCTACCCAGCAGCGCGACCGCTGGAAGCGCGCCGTGGGCTTGGCCGAATCCCTAGTGGGCGAAGAGATTGGCCAAGTATTCGTGGAAAAGCACTTCCCGGCCTCCTCCAAGCGTGAGATGGATGAGCTGGTGGACTACCTCATCGCCGCCTACCGCGAGCGCATCTCTCAGCTGGAGTGGATGACGCCGGCCACCCGCGAGCGCGCGCTGGAAAAGCTCTCCCAGTTCAAGGCCAAGATTGGCTTCCCGGATTCCTGGCGCGATTACTCTGGCCTCGAGGTCTCCGCTAAGGGTGGGGACCTGCTGGCTAATGCCCGCGCCGGCTCCGCTTTCTCCCATGACTTTGAGCTGGCCAAGATTGGCAAGCCAGCCGATCGCGACGAGTGGGTGACCACCCCGCAGACGGTCAACGCCTTTTATAACCCAGTGGTCAATGACATCACCTTCCCGGCAGCTATCCTGCGCCCGCCGTTCTATAACCCAGAGGCCGATGCCGCAGAAAACTTCGGTGCCATCGGTGCCGTCATCGGCCACGAGATTGGTCATGGCTTTGATGATCAGGGCTCGCAGTTTGACGGCCAGGGCAACCTGAATTCCTGGTGGTCCGATGAGGACCGCGCCGCCTTTGAAAAGCTCACCGCCAAGCTGGTGGAGCAATTCAACGGCCAAGTGCCGACGGTGCTCAAGGAAGCCGGCATCGAATCCACCGGTGTAAATGGCAGCTTCACCCTGGGTGAAAATATCGGTGACCTAGGCGGTTTGGGTATCGCTGTGGTGGCTTTCCAGAACTACTGCGCCGATAAGGGCATTGACCTGCAGGGCAAGGAGGAGAAGTTCGAGGTAGATGGAGCCGAGCCAGAGCTGGCCGAGCACACCTACAACGGCCTACAACGCTTCTTCCTCGCCTGGGCCCGCGTTTGGCGCACCGCCATCCGTCCAGAGATGGCCACCCAGTACCTCGCCATTGACCCGCACTCGCCGGCGGAGTTCCGCTGTAACCTCATTGCGGCCAATATTGCGGAGTTCTACGAGGCCTTTGAGATTGCAGAGGATTCTGCCATGTATATTGCGCCGGAGGATCGCGTCACCATTTGGTAGCCCTTTCCGCCGGTAGGCGGTGCGCGTAGGCTCGGTGGCATGACTAACGCAGACGCTAACCAGGACCCGCACCGCCCGCTGGAGCCCGGCCAGGAGTGGCACATCGGCGGTCAGGACCGTCAGATGGAGGAGAAGGAACAGCTCGAGCAGCTCGTTGCCTATATCGATGCCCACTATGACACCCCGGATTTTCGCCCGCCGTGGGCCGGGGGCGGCTCCCCTGAGGCGGACCAATATTGCGCGCTCTTGCCGGATCGCATTACCCATGCGGCAATGATGGTGCTCGGTACTGCGGTGGACCATGCGCTACCGGGCACTGCGTACACGGAGGGCATTAGTGTAGAAGACTCCGAGGTAGGCGCCATCTTCCAGCCCACAAAGCCAACCGGCCGTTGGGCGGTCTCGCTGCATTCGGGCGGTTGGTGGCGCGGTGACGGTCAGGCGTTGGAGATGCAGTGGCGCCCCGAGGTAGCCGCCGCCGCGCAGCTATCCGGCACCACCATTATTGACGTGGATTATCCGCTCGCCCCCGAGCACACCGTGGCAGAGATGGTCAGTGCAGTACAGCAAGCCATCGACTATGCCCGCGCGCAGGGCGCTTCTAGCGTTACTACCTGGGGGTATTCTTCCGGCGGGGCGCTGGCGGCGCTCGTGCCTGCCGACGCCCTCCTGCTCACCTTCCCCGATTGCGACGCCCTTGCAAATCTGCCGGAGGAGCTGCGCGGCGGATACGAAATCCCGGCGGACCTATCTGAGCTAAGTCCGCACACCTTCGTGCAAACCGCAACCGAGGATGAGATTGCCGCGCGCGTTTGCGTGCCCGGTGCCGTTGCGCGCGATTATGTTTCCACCCACCGCGTGTCTACCCCGGCGGTAGCCCGGCAGCGCGTGCGGGATGCGGCCACGTTCCTGGCAGGCGAGCTAGAAAAATAACAATTCCCTGGAGGTTCCATGCTAAAAAGGAACTAGTTTCAATAGGAGTGCGACTAGTTCCGCATGACCATATCCACTCATGGCGCGCTATCGCGCCTGCATAAATTCGCCGGCGTAATCATTGCGCCCTTCCTCATAGTCGCAGCATTAAGCGGGTTTCTCTATGCCTTGGCACCTACCTTTGAACCGTGGATTTACCACGATGAGGTAACCGCCACCGCGCAAGGCAGCCCGCGCAGCCTCGATGAACAGATTGCCGCCGCCCAGCGCCAGCACCCGGACGGGGACGTAGTTCGAGTCGAGCCTTCCGAAGATCCGCAGGAGACCACCCGCGTGCTTTTCGACGACCCCACCGCCCCCAACTCCAGCTATACCCAGGCCGTCTTTGTAGACCCGGTGGACCTACACATCACTGGCGAACTACAACAATATGGCGGCTCGCGGGCGCTACCTTTCCGCACGTGGGCCTCTAATGGTCACCGCACTTTGTGGCTAGGCGAGCCGGGCTGCCTCTATGCCGAACTTGCGGCCTCGTGGCTCGGCGCGCTGAGCATCGTCGGTCTGTACCTATGGCTCAAGCGTAAGCAAAGGAATAAGAAGCAGCCCTCCAAGGTGCTAGCGCTGCACGCCCGCGTGGGTGCCTGGTTGCTGCCGGGCTTCCTCTTCTTGACCGTTACTGGGCTGACATGGTCGCTGGTGGCGGGCACAAGTATTGGCAAGGTGCGTGAGGAACTCAATTGGAAGGAACCGTCCGTGGCGACCTCCGTTGCAGAAGTGGGGGCTAGTACTGGAGCGGGGGAGCATGCTGGGCATTCCGGCCACGCTGGTCACAAGAACCATGCGGGTCATGCGGGTCATGCGGGACACGAGGGCGCTGCAGAACTTGCCGGGGCCCAAACCGCATTATCGGCAGCTCGCAGCCAAGGATTGACCGGGGTTCTGGAAATGACCCCACCGGAAAAGCCAGGCGATGCGTGGGGTGTGCGCGAGGCTCGTGCAGCCTTCAAGCTGCGCAGCGATGCCGTAGCAGTGACCCCGAACGGGGAGGTCATCGACCGCATCAATTCTGCCGACTGGCCGCTTGCCGCACAGCTAACCTCGTGGCTCATCCAGTTGCACATGGGTACGCTCTTTGGCATCTATAGCCAGGTTGCATTGGCGGCGCTGGCCTTGGGACTGCTCGTGGTGAGTGGCGCAGGCCTGTGGATGTGGTGGATAAAACCGCGTCGCAGCCTGCCCGAGCTAAAAATTACCCCCGCCGTGCTGGCGGGGGTGGTGGCCTACTCAGTCATCGCGCCGCTCTTTGGCGCTTCGCTGTTGCTCTTTTTCCTAGTCGATTGGATAGTGCGGCGAGTGCGCGCCCCGCAGCGAGGCCGGGGCGCGGCCGCAGGTGAGACTACTCTTCGCCCTCGGGGCGAATCTTCATCTCGGAGTCTTTCCACAGTCCGGAACGGGTAATGTCCTCATAATCAATCTCGGCTGGGACTGGGGCATTGCCTTGTGAATCGGTACGCAGCTCGTACTTTTCAATGGCACCCCAGTCGCGTGCCCAGTCATTATTGAGGTAGCTCGGGATCTCATAGGAGTAGTTGACCGCCTCCGCGGTGGACATGGCGCCACCGCCGGAGAAGGACTGGAAATCCGTCAGGGAGGTCTGTGCCGAGGAATCCGGCAAGATGCGGTATTCCGGAATTTCCGTGACGCCGGCAAAGTGGTCAAAGGTGCGCTGGCATGGGAACTGCAGGGCTACGGCCCAGTCCAGCAGCGCCGGGGTGTCTTTGGAGAACTGGTTATTGATGGTATCCAGCTCTGGGACGCGCGGTGGAGTAAAGGCCAGCCAGTCATCCTCATCGGTGGAGTCATCCGTTGCTACCAGGCGCACCACGTTGGCATCCTTTGGCAACTTATCCAGCGGCAGGCGCAGGTTGCGCCACTTTGGCGTGGCACCAACGGCGGAGAGTTCTTCCTCGCCAGTATTGGTGACCTTTCCGGAGTCATCGATGGTGCCGTACTCGAGGCTAAGCTCCATGCCTTCTTGCTCCACCCCGTTGACGTCGTGGTGGTAGATATTGCCGGCTGCAGATACGGCGAGCACGGGAGTATTGTCCTTGGCCTCTGGCAGGTTGTACCACTTGGTGGTTACCTCAGAGGTAGAATCTTGCTCCTCCGAATAAGAGCCAAGTACCGGGACCTTGGTGTAATCCAGATTGAACGGCAGGTGCATGGTAGAGCCATTGACACCCTCAGTGCCGCGTACTCCACCCTCCGAGGTATTGGTAGTTTCCTTGGACTTTTTGTCCTTTTTGTCTTGCTTATTCTTTGTCTCCTGGGAATCAGCGGAATCGCTGTTACCGCCGGATTCGGTATCCGCACCCGAGGTAGCGGTCTCCGCGCTATCGGAGGATGAGTCGCTGGAGCCATCCGCGATGGCACCTACGGAGGCGGAATTCTGGTTTTCCGGCTCGATGGATTCGGGGATGAAGTTTGGATCGAAGCCCTTGTGGGTCTCGTCCTGGTCCACCAGGGAATCGCCCAAGTCGCCTTCGACCGGGGTCAGGAAGGAGTCATTGGTATTGGTCTCGACCATGGTCTGATCCGCCAGCGCGCAGGTATTGCCGCGCAGGGAAGCCAAGTTGCCCTTGCCCACGGAGTAGGAATCCGCCTGGGAGACGGTGGCCTTGGCAAAGGAAGCACAAGAAAGGGCAACCACGATGGCGCAGGCAAGGGCGATAGGCGCGGACATGATTCCGGCCGAACGCGAGACCTTGGCGGCGGCATTCTTCTCAAATTCCGCCAGGGCTCCGGCTTCTTCTGCTTGGGACTTGCGGTAGCTATGGCGCAGGGACTGCACTATGCCGATGGCGAAGATGACCAGCGCGATGGCGAGCAGCACCTTATTGGCCTCGATGGCCTTGAATTGCACCGTGCGATCCCACCACGGAATGCCAAAGGAGGATACGTACCACCACGCGTTCCATCCGGCGAAGGAGATCGCGAGCAAGAAGACCACCGCGGCGATGGCGAAGGTGCGAGCGCGCGGCGAGCGCAGCGCAAACTGGGAGAGCACCACGGCGCCGAGGGCGGCGATGACACCGGCCACGCCGGCGTAGATGCCAAAGTGGTGGGTCCACTTGGTGGGGGTGAACATGAGGAAGAACATGGACAGTGCCACGATGATGAGCAGGCGCTGGGTCGGGCCGACGGCAGCACCAACGACGCGACGGTCCTTGATAAAGGCCGCCACGATAAGAACCAGGCAAAAGAGCATGGTGAAGACCGCGAAGCGGCGGGTGAGCGAGCCGTCCACCGATTCCTGGAAGAGGGTGGAGTAGCGCGCGTACTCGGCGTACCACGGCAGGGAGGGGCCGACCTCGGAGCGCACGCGGGTGGACTCCAGCACGGTAGAGAGCGTCTGGTCACCAAAGGCGGCGACCATGATGGCGGTGCCAGCGCTCAGGAACGGCGCAATGAGCGAAAGCCAGCCGAGGGCGCCACCGCCCATGGACGGCACGCGCTCGGCCATGGCGCGGAAAAGGTGCGGCAGGCTGACGAGGAAGACGCCCACGGCAAAAAGGCCGGTCGGGCCGGCGGCCAAAGTAATAGTCGCCGCGATGGTGCCCACGGCCGCCGGAAGCAGGCGGCGGGTGGCAATGGCGCGCTCGAAGGAAGCCCAGGTAAACATCACGCCGAGCGCCACGATGGGCTCTGGGCGGGTGCCGTTGTTATACGGCAGCCAGAAGGCCAGGAACATCAGTGCTGCGGTCCAGTGGGCGACCCGACGGCCGTCGACAAGCTGGCCAAAGCGCGGCAGCATCTCGCGGGAAAGGATAAACCAGATGATGAGCCCGGAAATCAGGCCCGGCAGGCGCACGAAGACCGAGGCGGTAGAAATCTGGGAGAGTACGGCAACTAGGTCGTAATAGGGGGAGCCAAAGGGCGCCTCCGGCACGCCGTACCAGCGGTAGTAATTGGCCATGTAGGTCGCGTGATCGAAGACGCGGCTCATGGAGAAGATGAAGCCATCATCCGAGGTATTGGCGCCGAGGATGTACCAGAATCCCAAAATTGCGGCCACCACGCCATCGAGCGGGCGCACCTTCTTCCACGTCTCAGGCATGAAACCGAAGCGGCGTCCATCGAGGCGGTCGATGCGCCATAGGCAGAACAGGGACACGGCCACCATGGCGATGCCCAGCCACATGGCAATGGTCTTGAGCAACGTCGGGGACGAGGTAAAGCGGGAGTTGATATCGACGTGGACATTGAGGCCGTCGTCAAGCAGGGCTTGCACGTCAGCCTTCTCGTCGATTTCGGTATAAACGCCGGTGACCTGCGGGCGCAGATCCTCCTCGGTAGTCTTTTCATGCTCGCCCACGCTCACGGAGGTGCCATCGCCCGTAGCGGAAATTTCAATCTTGGCGTCCTTGGGGAGCTTGGCTACCTCTTTGGCGTTGAGAGTAAGCAGCACCTCATCCAAGGACACAACGGACAGGCCCTCGCCATTCGCACGGACGAAAAGGCCGCGGTTGGAGGCCTTCTTGGACTCCGGTGGGACGGTGCCGTAGACCATGGACTGGCCCTCGCGCAGTTCATCGACTGCGGAGATGGGGATGGTGGCCTTCAGGTCCTCTGGGGCGACGGAAATGAGTGGCGCGTTGATGGACTGCACGGAATCATGCTGCGGCCAATCGTAAGAGGACTGGGTTTGGGTCACCGGCAGTAGCGGGGTCGCTACAAAACACAGGAAACCAATCAGCCCGGCAATGATTGCGGTCCACCGCAGGCCCGCGGGGGCGGCGGTGAAGCGGGAGCCGGCAGCGGCAGATCGCGCTTGGGTGGTATTCGTAGTGAGGCTATCTGACACGGCGATTAGTTTACGTCAGATAACCCCTTCGGCCCGCGGGCACACCCTGCCGCGGGCGGGAAGTGTGGGTGAACTTACTTGGTGCGAACGGCTGTTACAAAGGGGCCGGTTTGCTGTAGCTTCCAGCCCTTGTCAAAGACATCGGCGTTGAAGAAGACCGCGCGGTAGCGAATATTCGGCTGGTTGGGATAGATATCTTCTGCCAGGTGGAACTTGAAACCATCGTCCTTATTTTCCAAATCGCCGCGGAACATCATGACATCCGGGCCGCGCCAGGGAGCAGAATCCAAGGCCTTGCGGAACTCCTCCGGCTGCATATCCCAGGAATCATTGGCCCAAGTTTCAATCTGCTCGTTGCGGGTGCTGAACTCGCCCAAGGGATTGGCGTAGTGGCTGGTAAAGGCGTTAAAGCCCCAGTAGGGGTAATAAGACATGAAGGTCTTTTCATCCGTGAGCACCACCGTCTCATCCGGCGTATAGCCTTGGTCCTGAATGAAGTTGTGAATAACCAGGTAGTAGTGGGCGGAATCGCTGGTGAAGCGGTCCGCGCGTTCGCCATAGCCATCGGTATCGCTATAGGCGTGATCGATGGCGTCCTCGTTGGCCTCTGGAATCTGCTGCGCATAGAAAACGCCGGCCAAAGCCAAGACGATGCCAAAGACCGCGGTGATCTGCTTATTGGTGGTGCGGGAAAAACGCGCCGGGTAGAGGCGGTGCACGCCGAGTAGACGAATCTCTGCCAGGGCCAGGATGCCGGCGGTGGCAAAGAGGAGCACCACGATCACCTCGAGGCGGAAGCTGAGCAGCGTGGTGCCGGCCAGGGTTGCCACCATAGACGTCACGGTCCACAGGTAGATGCCAAGGAGGGAGATGCCCAGCGCGCGTACCTCCACGTCATTGAGGCGGATGACGATGTAAATGAGCCCCATGAGGCAGAGGAAACCCACAATGCTCAAGGACAAGAAAGGCACTGGAATTTGCGTGCCTTCCTCCGGCAGGTAGTGCTGCGCGGTGGTCTGCAGCGGCACCGGTGAGTGCATGACTGACCATACGTAGGGTCCCCAGGCGATGAGCGCGATGGCAATAGAGCCTACCGCCGTGATCACCAGGCGCAGGATGGGGCGCCACGTATGCTCATAGAGCGCGGTAATCAGCGCGATGAGGCTGACTACGGTAAGTGCGGCCGCAGCGGTGAAAAGGGTATAGAACGTAGCGGAAATGCCCAGGTAGAGCGTTACTCCCAGGGTGGCCAGCCAGGAGCTGCGGAAGGCCCGGGCGCTAAGTACCGCAACGGCGGGCAGGCCCATGGCAATGACCGCGGAATAGGGTTCCTCGGCCGCGATGGTGAGCGTAATCGCGGTGGTCACCAGGGCGATGGCGGTGGCGACCGGCAGGGAACTGGTCAGGCGCTGCCAGATGGGCACCAAAATACAGCCGGCCACGGCAATGGAGATGAGCGCCCAGGGCTGGTAGACCTCCCAGCCCGGAATTCCCATGAGCGCACCCAAGCGGCCGCCCAACCAGAACCAGCCAATCGGATAGAAGGACGGCATGTCCTGGTAGTTCATGTCCGCATAGCCCATCTCATCCACCGAACGGGTGAGGAACTGGGTGCGGAAGGCCTGGTCCACCTGCACGCCATCGAGCCACAAGCGGGAGGCGGACAGCGGCAGGCCCACGGCGGCCAGGGTCAACAGGGCCGGGGAGAGGTAGGTGACCGCGTAGGTCAGCCAGGCCCGCCAGCGCGGCCGGGTAAAGGAATCCTTGTAGTGGTCATAGAGCCACCACACGCACAGCCCGCCGGCCAGGGCCAGCGTGAGCACCACCCCCACCGTGGTTAACGCGCGGGTGACCATGGAGGTATTAAAGGACGGCAGCGAGACCGTCTTGAAGGCAAACCAGCCCAGCAGCGTTACCATGCCACCGGCCAGGGCGGCCAGCACAATACCCAGCAGGGTTGCGCGAGGGGTCAGCGCATCGGCGCGGTAGGCCTCGGTGCGGTTATCCTCGCTCACGGGCGTTGACTGGGCGGGTACAGCGGTGCTTGTCATGCCCATTAGTTTCGCATACCCAAGCCCCACAGCCCAGATTTGGCGCGGGCAGGACAGCACTTGCTTGGCGGCATCCCCCTGATACACCACCGCCCCCGTCACCTCTCTCGCCGCCGGCGTGCGGCGAGGAGGTAGAGCGGGGGCGGGGCGGCTACGCCTACGCGCAAAGCCGCGGCGTTTAGAACGGCAGCTTGCGGAAGATGGCCTGCGGGATGAACTTGAATGCCAAAGACACGTACTCAAAAAGTGGGTGTACGAAGATGGACTGCTTGCCCTCGAGCACGGCCTTGACGGTGGCCTCGGCAACGTCGGAAACATTGACGGTCAGTGGGGCGTCGCCAGCTTCGGCGGACATCTTGGTGCGCACCTGGCCCGGGCGCACAACCAGCACGTTGGCTCCGGTGCCGCGCAGGGCCTCGCCCAAGTTGATGTAGAAGCCGTCCACGCCGGCCTTGGAGGCGCCGTAGACAAAGTTGGAACGGCGCACGCGCATGCCTGCCACGGAGGACATAGCGATGATGGTGCCGTGGCCCTGGTGCTTGAACTTCTCGCCCAAGAGCACGCCTACGGACACCGGTGCGGTGTAGTTGGTCTGTGCGGAGGCGACGGCCTTGTCGTGATTTTGCCACAGCTCTTCCTGGTCACCCAGGGTGCCGAAGGCAACGATGGCTACGTCGACGTCGCCGCTTTCCCAGGCCTTATTAATAACGTCTGGGTGGGAGTCGAAGTCGGTGGCATCGAAGTCCAAGACCTCTACGTCAGCGCCGCGGGATTCCAGGTCAGCCTTGGCCTGGGCGATGCGCGGGGATTCCGGGCGGGCGGCCAGGGTGACCTTGGCCGGGCCGCGCTGCAGGAACTCGGAGACGACGCCGAGGCCGATCTCAGAGGTGCCGCCCAGAAGCAGGATGTGTTGTGCTTGGCCTACTGCATTAAGCATGGTCAGTAAATCTCCTTAAAGGTGTTATTTCCAGTGATTAGTGCAGCTCGAGGCGGCGGGACATATCGGAGGCAAAGACGCCGGTCGGGTCGATCTCGTTGCGGGTCTTCAGCCAGCCTTCCATGCCCGGGTACATCTTGTGGAAGTTTTCGGCGGAGGTGCGGGATTCCTTGGCCAGGTAGAGGCGGCCGCCGAATTCCATCACGCGGCGGTCCAGGTCATCCAGGAACTTGCCCAGGCCCGGACGGATGGGGAAGTCCACGCAGACGTTCCAGCCCGGCATCGGGTAGGACAGCGGCGCGCGGTTGCCTTCACCGAAGAGCTTGAACACGTTGAGGGCGGAGTAGTGGCCGGAGCGCTGCATATCGCGGATGATCTCCTTGAACGGCTCCACAGCCTCGGTCGGTACCACGAACTGGTACTGCAGGAAGCCCTTGGAGCCGTAGCCGCGGTTCCACTCGCCAATGAGATCCAGCGGCTGGTAGAACTGCGTCAGGTTCTTGACCTGGTTCTTCGCCGGTGCACCCATAGTGTAGTACGCCAAGCCCACGGCGGAGAGGGAGAGCTTATTCATGGTCCAGGACGGGAAGATATCCGGTACCGTCATCAGCTGCGGCGCATTGAACTTCAACGGATCTTTAGCCAGCTTCGGGGCTAGCTCTTCCAGCTGCGCCAAGGTAGCCAGCGAACCGCGGGAAATGGTGGAGCGGCCCAGCTTTGGTTCTGGTGAGATGACATCGAACCAGGCGGAAGAATAGGTGTAGTTGTGCTCGGAGCCATCGGAGTGGAAGGCGATGGTTTCATCCAAGTTATCGGTGCGGTCCGTATCCGCGATGAAGTAGGCGGTTTCCGTCTTGGTCATGCGGATGGTGGCGCGCAGAATGATGCCGGTCAGGCCCATGCCGCCAACGGTGGTCCAGAAGAGGTCGCCGCTCGGGTCATCCTCGGAGCCTTCCGGGGTCAGGTGCAGCACGCGGCCATCGGCCACGAGCAGCTCCATGGAGACCACGTGGTCACCAAAGGAGCCGGCGGAGTGGTGGTTCTTACCGTGAATATCTGGGCCGATTGCGCCACCGATGGTGACCTGGCGGGTACCCGGCAGAACCGGAACCCATAGGCCATAAGGCAGGGCAGCCTTCATCAGCTGGTCTAGGGTGACACCACCATCGACGTCCACCAGAGCGGACTCCGGGTCGATGGAGTGGATCTTATTGAGCTTTTGCATGTCGATGACCAAGCCGCCGCCGTTTTGGGCGGGGTCACCGTAGGAGCGGCCCATACCGCGGGCGATGACCCCGCGGCGCAGGTGGGCGGGCTTATCCGAGTTATCTTCTGCAACCTGAGCCACGGCCTTTTTGATCACGTCCACGTCTTCGGTGGCGAGAACGTGGGCGGTCGTCGGGGCGGTGCGGCCCCAGCCGTGCAGGGACTTTTCAGTGGTGTGTAATTCCATCTCTTACTCTTTGCTCGACGGATGTATGTCGGTTCTCTAGCCTACCTAGCTCACATGAGGGCAGGCGGAGTGACGCGAGTGATATTCAGAACAAAACGGACGCTTGTACTGCCCGAATGTGCCCGTTTACAGATCCATGAGCGCGCGGATCTCCTCCGGGAGCTCTTCCTGAGATTCAATAATCGGGCCGTCATACTCCCGCAAAAGTTCATAGACGCGAGCCCGTGAGGAGGAATCCAGCATGGGCAATTCCTCTGCCATCAAGCGAGTCATGAAAGGGCTCAACGGCACATCGGTGTGTTCCGTGGCCTCGAAGTGGCCGTTGCGCTTATCGTCCTCTGCACGCACATCCTGAGCCGCCTGCTGCGCCGGCGTCATATGCTCTGTCTTATCCGAGTACATGCGCATTAGCTTACCGCCGCTTAAAGTAGTCGCTATGACCAACAACCGTGAGACGCACGATCAGCGCCAAGACAACTACGCCCTCGATGACACTCTGGCTGGCCGTATCACCCAGGCCGCCGCCGTGGGCATTGCGACCTCTTATCCGGATTGGATTAAATCCAAAGGCGGTTTGATTACTGCCTATACCTTGTCTTTCTTTGGTTTTGGCGCCCTGGTGGCCTACACCAACGCACATGCGGAGCAGGACGGCGATGAGCCGCGCTCGCCGCAGGATAGTGACGATCAAGGCCTCAAGCCCTGGGCTATTTTTGCCGCAGTGGTGCTGCTGCTCATCCTGGGCGGGTGGATGAACGTTGCCCTTTCCCGCCGGATGGTGAAGTTCCTGCGCAAGCGCGGTGCCAAGCGGCCGTGGACCCTCTTGGGCGCCATTGGGGCGGCACTGACGTTCCTCATTAGTGAGCTGGAAGCGCGCGATATTGCAAAACTAGCTTCCTAAAACTTGCGTATGGTGGGGCTCATGAATGCAGGGGTCACCGATATCGCACAGGCGCGGGCCAAACGCGCCGATGGCGTGGTATCCCTCAAGCGCGAGCCCCTCACCATCATCTGCCAAGCCGCGAATATTCGCGCCGATGGCGAGGTGCACCGCCAGATTGGTTTTAGCGATGCTCTGACCTTTACCGAGCTACACCGCGTTCTGCGTATCTGCTTTGGCCTGCCGGAGGAGGAATCTCCCTGGCACTTTTATGAACACACTGAAGCCCGTGGCCCGCGCATCGATCCGGAGCGCCAGGCCTCCGAATTCCTGTGGCGCGAAGGCGATCAGGTCGACTTCGCCTGGGGACTGTGGGACTTCGAGCTGGTAGTAGCCGAGATCTATCCCCGCGATAATGGCACACCAGAGGCGCTGTGCGTGGGCGGATCCGGATCGCTCTTTCAGCCCTTTGAGCTGACCAGCGTGAACCGTGAATTGACTGGACAGGAAGTTACCGATGAGGTCTTTTCCGCGGTATCGTCCCCCGTGCGCGATTTAATTGAGCGCACCAAACTCTATGACTTCGTCCCGCTGCTGCAAGCGATGGACCTAGGCAGGGAAACCGACCTATCACCGCATGCTTCCCGCGTGCTCGCCAGCTTGCCGCGCGAGGTGACCCATGAAGGCAAAGACGCCTTTTGGTCCATGGCGCTTGCCCTTTCCTGTATGGGCGGCGCGGAGCTGACCGATTCCGTCGTGGAGACCACCATGGATGCGCTCGGCTGGGTCAATGACGATGGCACGGCACTCTCCGGCGCCGACGTGCGGCAGCTTTGCGCGGCGTCGTTACAGCAATTGGCCGAGATCGGCGCTTATGGCACCGAATCCGCCGCGCCGGTGGATCGGTTGGACATGTACCGAGCGCTCTTGCGCGGGTAGGCTACTCACTCGTGACTAATTCCGCTGACGACGCCGTAGAAGTAAAGCCCTCATCCACCTCGCTGCACACCCAGCTGGTGCGTTTTATTTCCGTGGGCGTATTTACCGCCGCCATTGACTATGGTCTCACGCTTTTATTGACCTATCTGGGGCTGCACCGTTCCGTCGCCAAGGCCATCGGTTGGGTCTTTGGCACCATCGCCGCCTACCTGGCCAATGCGCGGTGGACCTTTGGGGCCAAGGTGTCTGGCCGCACAGCTGCGACCGTGGGCATTTTGTACGCCTCTACCTTTGCGGTCCAAAACTTCCTGTACTGGGTGCTCAATGAGCCGCTTATGGCTCTCGGCTTTGAGGGTGCGGTAAAAGACACCATCGCCTTCGTCATCGCCCAAGGCGTGGCCACGGTGACCAACTTTGCCATTCAAAGGGCCTTTATCTTTAAGGAAAAATAGATGGCAGCAGCCTCCTCATGGACGTGGCGCGGCGCGGCTCAGCGGGCTTCGCGCTCGACCAGCCTGCGCGCGCAAAGCGCCAAGTTCGCTGTGACGGGGGGTACGTGCCGCGCTTATCGACGTCTCCTTAACCTGGCTCCTGCAGATCGGCTTCGGCCTGCTTAGCGCCGACCCCGCCCGTGCGGTGGGCTTTATTATCGGTACCTGGGCGGCCTATCTACTCAGTCGCCGCTGGACCTTCCAGGCCGAAGCCACCGCGGTGCGCTTCGCCGGTGTCTTTGCCACCTACGGCGTGACCTTCGTGGTCAATATGGTGGCCTATAAGTTCCTTTTTGAGCTTTTCAACGTCCACTGGCAGTGGAACTCGACCCTTTCCCTCGTGGTGGCCTTTGCTATCTCGCAGGGCACCGCGACCGTGGTGAACTTTGCGGTGCAACGCTGGATTATTTTTAGGAAGGCGGGGTCAGGGTCGTCGCCAAGCAGGATCCGTCCTAGCCCTGGTTAGGGCGGCGGAAATCTTCTTGGCGCCCGCGGTTGTGGAGTTTTAGCCATTCGATAAAGCCGGCTGGGTCGTGGCGCTGGACCAAGAAGAACCAGCCAAAGCGGGCAAATTCCTGCGGCAGTAGCTTGCGCATGCCGCGCTGCCACAGCAGGTAACCGCGATTGCGGTAGGTGAAAAAGCGCTTGAACTCACCTTCTGGGTACTGGGTATGCATCTTGCCGCCCAAGATGGGTTTGAACTCATCCGATCCGTCCGGGTGTAGGTAGCTGGTGGTCAGCGCCGTGCCGAAGGAGAGCCCGGAGTTGGCCAGTCGGCGGTGGTATTCCACCTCATCGCCGCGGATAAACAGGCGGTAGTCCGGCACGCCAATGATCTCCATGGCCGCGGCGGAAATTAGCGCACCGTTAAAAAGCGAGGCGATGCCGGGCAGGAAATCGCCTTCCAGTTCGTCCATCCGGCGGCGCCATACCAGCCCCTGGCGCAGGGGGAAGGCGAGGCGGCCGGGATCGTCAATATTGCATACCGCCGGGGATACCTCATGCAGGCGGTTGGCTTCGGCCACTCGATACAGCTCCGCTAGTACCGTGTGATCGGCGGGGCGGCCATCATCATCAGCACACCACACGGCATCGGCGCCCAAGGAAAGGGCGGTGAGAAAGCCCAGTGCAAAGCCCCCAGCGCCGCCCAGGTTGGTTTCCGAAGGTACGTAGATGCCCCGGTCACCCGCCATGGATTCGACGAGTTCGCGCACCGCATCTTCCGCGCCATTATCCACCACGACTACCCACTGCACAGGGTGGGTTTGGTGGACTACCTGTTCAAGCGAGGCCCGCAGTAGCTCGGCGCGCTGATGGGTAACAATGACGGCGGCGGTAGAACCGGTGGAACTCAGGGTGGCAGTCATGGGTTCCATCTTGCCACCGGGGCAGGGGACCAGCGCAGAAACACTCCGCATTGGTGAAGCGAAAAGTAGATATAGGGGCGGCTTTGCGGATACTGTGAGATCTATGGAAGACTTCTGGCCACCTTTTGCGGTGACCATACGGGCCAGCGATGATAATGGCCGTGGAGTCGACCTGCGCGTCATGCGCGATGAAGACATCGCGTGCGTGGCCACTGTGTGTGCGGCAGATATCTATGGTGCGAATATCCCAGAGCATGCCTTTCCCTGGCTCTTTGATGAAAAGAAGAATACTCCCGCTGCCATGGCGCAGCACCGGTGGGAGCACCGGGCGCAGCTGCGCGCCGATAATTGGACCTTGGATTTCATTGCCCGCGACGTAGAAACCCAAGAATTGGTGGGTGTGGTGGACCTATCGGCCGAAAACTTTGCGGCCGCGCGAGAAGTGCAGACCGCATCATGGGTACTGCACCGCTTCCAAGGCCAAGGCTATGGCACGCTTATCCGCCAAGCGGTGGCCGAGTTTTCCTTCTCACACCTCGATGCGCATTCGCTGCGCACCTGTTGGATAAAAACCAACCGTGCCTCGGCCCGGGTGAGTGAAAAGATGGGCTACCGCATATATACCGAGAAAAAGGAAGAGCCTGCCGGCCCAGAAAAAATTAACCGGCCGGTGGTCAGCGCGCGCCTTAGCGCCGCGGACTATCACCGGCCGGACGGCTTACAGCTGGAGGTAACCGGTGTAGGGGGCCAGCTGCTGCATATGCTCAGCTAGTTGCCGCTGGTGTCCTCATTTTCAAAACGCTCGCGCAGGTCGCGTACATACTCGCCTACCTCAGGGCCTTCGTATTCACCGACGACCTCGGAAACCTCACCCACCGAGCGGATCTCGCCATGGTCGATCCACAGCGCAGTATTACACAGCTGCGCCAAAAAGTCATTGGAGTGGGAGGCAAAGACCAGGATGCCGGAGCGCTTCACCAGCTCTTGCAGGCGCACACGGGCCTTGGCCATGAAAGCGGCGTCGACGGCGCCGATACCCTCATCCAACAGCAGGATTTCCGGCTCAATGGATGTCACCACGCCGAGCGCCAAGCGCACGCGCATACCGGTGGAATAGGTGCGCAGCGGCATGGAGAGATAATCGCCGAGTTCAGAAAACTCCGCAATCTCATCCATCTTTTTCTTCATCTGCTTGATGGACTGGCCCAAAAAGAGGCCACGGATAATGATGTTGTCGTAGCCAGAGACCTCTGGGTCCATGCCCACGCCCAGATCAAAGACGGGGGCCACGCGGCCGCGCACATCGGCAGAACCACGGGTGGGCTCGTAAATGCCAGACAAAAGGCGCAGCAGGGTGGACTTACCGGCGCCGTTATGGCCCACCAAACCCACGCGGTCGCCCTCGCGCAGGTGCAGGTTAATATCCTTTAGCGCCTCCACCACGACGGTGTTCTGGGCATTTTTGCCAATGGCGCCGCCGGCCGAAGAAAGCATGGCCTTCTTTAGCGAGCGGGATTTGGCATCAAAGATGGGAAAGTCCACGCACGCGTTATACGTATCAATCGAGACCATCAGTCTGTATCCTTTCGAGGAATCTCAGGAAGTGCAGGGCGTGGGCTTAAACCCAGTAACTGACGCGGAAGCGCCACTTGCGCATGACCAAGCCGGCGATGAGCAGGCCGAGTACGGTGCAGCCGATGACGATCCACCAGTGGTAGGCGGCCACCGGCTCGCCGATCATGGGCGCACGGACGATTTCCAGGTAGTGGTAGAGCGGGTTGATTTCCGCGATGCGGGCGCGGCCGGCCACCGCACCGCCCTGGTCCTTCAAGGTATTGGTCATCCACACAATGGGGGTGACGTAGAACAGCAGCTGGGTCAGTGCTTCTAGCAGCGGAGCGACGTCACGGAAGCGGGTAGCGATGATGCCAAAGAACATCGTGACCCATACGCCGTTGACCAACAGCAATGCCAAACCAGGGATAAACAGGAAGAACTCCCAGCCTAGGCTGCGCGGGAAGATAAGGATGAGCAACAACCAGATGATGAGGTTATGGCCCAAAAACAGTGTCTGGCGCCATACGAGGCGGTAAACGTGCACCGACAGCGGGGCGGGGAGCTGTTTAATCAAGCCCTCGTTGTCAATGAAGACGGTGGAGCCTTCCTTGATGCAACCCGAGATGAAGGTCCACATAATAAGGCCCACGGTGACGTGGGGGAGGAACTCCGCGACGGGAATCTGGAAGAGCATGGAATACAACAGGCCCAAGGCAAGGGCCATCACGCCGGTGGCGATGGTGATCCAAAACGGGCCCAGGACAGAGCGGCGGTAGCGCTGCTTAATATCTTGAATGCCCAGTTTGAACCACAGCTCGCGCTGCTGTGCACCCTGCACCAGGTCCGCGAAGGCGGCCTTGAGGGTCTCGGACTGGGACGCTGGGGTGGCCTCGCCGTCTGGCTGGGAGGTCATGCGGGCGATATCAGCGCGCAGTTGATTGTTATCTTGCACGCTCAACACCCTAGCGCGCGGGCTGGGCAAACGGGAACTACACGCCGCCAGCCTGCGAAAACAGCGATATACAGCGAAAATCCAGATTTGGGAAACTTGGGGTAAACGCGTATACAGTAGGGAACCGACCGCCATTGTGCGGCGATGCCTAGTGCGATAAAGAAGGGGACCGTAATGCCAGCAGGAGCTTCGGCACACTACGACGTATTCAGTGTGCGCGGTTTATACACCGGGCTATCTGATGGTTGGACCTACCTCAACGCGCACGCGGTGCCCCAAATTTCTGAGCGCGTCGCCTCCGGCGTGGCGCGCTCCTTCCGGATGTCCACTGCAGTGGCCACCCAGGAGGGTCCAGGCGGCGCCCACTCTGCCACGCCCGCGCCGGGCCGTTTGGAAGGCGATGGTAATTACACCGCCGCACGTATGGCTGTAGCGGATCTGACCGGGTCCAAGGCAGACCGCGTGGTGCTTGGCCCGTCCTTGCCCGTGTTGTACCAGTCCTTGGCGCACGCGGCCCGTCCGCTGTTGGGCAGCAATTCCTCGATGGTGCTCTCCAAGCTGGATCCGCCGTCTTTGTACTCGGCATTCTCTGAGGTCAAAGCAGAGACCCGCTGGGCCCAGCCAGACTTGGGCACGGGTGAGCTGCCAGGTTTCCAATTTGCCGAGCTTGTCGACGGCTCCACGCGCCTCGTCGCTTTTTCCGCCGCGCACGAGCTTTTGGGCACGGTCTCCCCGGCCGCCGAGATCATTGACACCGTCCATGAGCGCTCCCGTGCCTGGACGCTTCTCGACGTCTCTGCGATCGCCCCCTATCGCCCCATCAACTTTGATGATCTCGGCGCCGATATCTTGGGCCTCGACCTGGGACTGCTGGGCGGACCGCAGCTAGCAGCTTTGGTCTTCCGCGATACGCGCATGTTCCGCCGCCTCGATGCCCTCGATCCGGTGCATACCGGCAAGGGCGCCCGCAAGCTGGAAACACCCATTTCCTCTGGCCTGGCCGGCGGTGTCGGACCGCTCGTGGACCATCTTGCCGCCCTAGCCGGTGGGGAGAGCGGCTCGCGCCGCAAGCGCTTGCGTACCTCCATGGATGCGCTCAGCGTCTATTTGGAGGAGTTGCGCGCGGACCTGTATTCCTTCTTGAGCACCCTGCCCGCCGTGCATATTCTTGGCGTGACTGGGGAAGCGGCCGCCGGCGCATCCGACGATCGCCTGCCGCGCCTCACCTTCGCAGTAAAGGGTGTTCCGGCCGAGACGGTTTATAAGCGCCTCTTTGATAACGGCCTTGTTACCACGCTTGCCCCGCAGACTCCGTTGCTCACGGAGATGGGCGTGGAAGAAATTGGCGGCGCCGTGACGGTTGCGCTCGGCCCCTTCAACACCTATCACGACGTCGAGCATCTCATCCGCGTTGTAGCCTCACTGGCTTAAACGGTAAGCACCAAGGTGCCGGTGACTTCGCCGCTGTCTAGGGCAGTGTGGGCTTGGGCGGCGTCGGCAAGCGGGTAAGTGGCGTGCAGTGCGTGCTTTACGCGGCCGTCCTCCAACATGGACCACACATTTTCTACCGTGCCCGCCACAATCTGTGCCTTATCCTCCAGATCGCGGGCGCGCAGCGTAGTGCCCTGGATGGTCAGGCGCTTGGGCAACATGGCACCTAGGTTGATCTCGGCCTTGGTACCGCCCTGCATACCGATGATGATGAGCTTGCCATCCTTGGCCAGGCACTTCATATTCTTTTCTAGATATTTCGCGCCGATGATGTCCAAAATGACATCGCAGCTTCCCTTCAACTCTTCTACGAAGTCGTGCTCCTTGTAGTTGATGAGAATATCGGCGCCCAGCTCGCGGCAACGCTCCAACTTCTCCTCAGAACCGGCCGTCACCGCTACCTCTGCGCCGAGCGCCTTGGCTACCTGAATGGCAAAAGTACCAATGCCGCCGCCTCCGCCATGGATGAGGACGCGTTGGCCCTCGTGAAGGCCCGCTTCGATGCCAAGGTTGGACCACACGGTGCACCCGACCTCAACCACCGCTGCAGTTTCCTCAACGCTCAACCCCTTGGGCACGGGAAGCAGCTGGCCCTGCGGAACCGCGACGTATTCGGCGTAGCCACCACCGGCAAGCAGGCAGCCCACCTCGGTGCCTACCTTCCAGTTCGTATCCCCGGCATCGGCGATAGTGCCTGCTGCTTCTAAGCCCAAGATTTCCGATGCCCCCGGTGGTGGCGGATAGGCACCCATCGTCTGCAGGATATCGCCGCGGTTCACGCCAGCTGCCTGCACCTTGACGAGCACTTCTCCCGAGCGCAGCTTAGGGACCTCGACTTCGCGGAGCTCTAAGGACCGGCGATCCTGCGGATTGGTCTGAACGATGGCTTTCATGTGTGTTGTAGTCATGGGCCCAATCTAGCGAATCTTGTGTGTTCTGAGCCACTGAATTCGGAGTATTCTACGGTGACATTCAGTGTTGCAGGTGGCTTTTTGGGAAACCGGGCTATCTATTTAGTACACTGACCAAGTTGCTTCGTAGGCGCGAAGAGTGTTTTCGAAGAACATCATGGAGACGTGGCAGAGCGGCCGAATGCACCGGTCTTGAAAACCGGCGAGGTAATACCTCCGCGGGTTCAAATCCCGCCGTCTCCGCAGCTGCCTAAGCTTCCTTTCTAAGTTAAAGGAGCATAGAAGCTTATAGCTTCTAAGTGAGGGAGTGCAGTATTAAGGCACCCTACCGATTCGGTAGGGTGCCTGCTCACGTTTTGGATGGTTTCGCTGGGTGACAGTGAAAATTAAGTCCACGGCCAGACAGCGTTTACATTGAATTCCTACCTTGAGTTACGGACTTTCAAACACCGTTAACGTCGAGGTGACTATGACAAATTATATTTCCTACTTGGCCGAAGAACAGGTACCAGAATCATATGGCTGGCTTGCGGGCGGGATAGGTGCCGTCATCGTTATCGCTCTGTTGGTCTTTTGGGTGGCTTCGCTCATATCCATCATTCGCTCGGGATATAGCGTAGGGGTCAAAATCCTGCTGGCGATGGCGGCGTTTGCCTACCCGTTCCTCGGGCCACTTGTATGGTTCCTTTTTGCGCGGAATAAGGAGCATAAGACTCGAATGGACCGCTAAGCTGCCTTCCGTTAACAGGCGAAAAGCGGCTAATGTTGCTCGAGCCAGGAATTGATACCGCCGCGCAGGGAGACGACGTTGGTGAAGCCGCGCTTGCGAAGGACATCGACGGCTTGTGCGGAACGCATGCCGCTGGCGCAGTAGATAACCGCCGCAGCATCTCGTTCGATGTCGGGGTCTTCGCCGGCGAGGATGCGGTCGAGCTCAAAGTGCGTGGAATTGGGGATCGCGGATTGGGCACGCTCGGGGGACGTGCGGACGTCGATAAGCGGGGCGTGTGGGGGAATCTCGCGGACCTCGGGGGCGTCGGGCGGCTGAGTAGGCTGCGCGCCGGTGGGCTGGAGGGGAATGTATTCCCAGGTACCGGATAGGGAGTCGAAGTAGCCGAGCGTGCCGATGAGTGGAGTGCCTACGCCGGTGATGAGTTTGAGCGCTTCGAGCGCCATGGCTGAGCCGACAACGCCGACCACCGGGCCTAAGACTCCGGCCTGCGAGCAGGAAGGAACCTCGCCGGGTGCGGGAGCTGTAGGAAAGATATCCTCGTAGACGGGGCCGTGGCCGGACCAGAAAACGCTGAGCTGGGCATCAAAGCCGAGGATGGAGGCCCATACGTGTGGGATGCCGAGCTCGTGGGCAGCCCAAGAGCTGAGGTAGCGGGCGTCGAAGTTATCGGTGCCGTCGAGGATGAGATCGCAGCCGCGCAATTGTTTTAGTGCCGTCGCTGATTCGAGGCGGCCGTGACAGGTGATGTCCACCTCTGGATTGAGCGCGCGGACGGCGGCCGCGGCGGAATCCGTCTTCGGCGTGCCGATGGCGGCGGTGGTGTGGATGACTTGGCGGTGCAGGTTGGAGGGGGAGACCACGTCGTCGTCGAAAAGCGAAATGCGGCCCACGCCCGCCCCGGCTAGGTAAAGCAGGGCCGGGGAGCCCAAGCCGCCGGCACCAATGACCGCTACGTGGGCTTCGCTGAGCTTGCGCTGTCCCTCCTCGCCCCAGAGCGCTTCCTGGCGGGCATAGCGGAGGCTCATTCCAGACCCACCCAATTGGTGGAGCCATCGCCGTGGCTTTGTTCCTTCCAGATGGGGACCTCCGCCTTGACGCGATCGGCGCATTCTTCGACGGCCTGGAAGGCATCGCCGCGGTGCGCGGCGGCCACTACTACGGCAAAGGCTAGGTCACCGACCTTGAGATCACCTGTACGGTGGGCGGCCCACAGGCGCACTGGGTGGTTGGCCGCGACGGAATCGGTGACCTCTTGCAGCTTCTCTGGCGCGGATGGGTGGGCGCTGTAGGACAGCAAAGTCACATTGGGCCGGCCGCCGTCGTGATCGCGCACAATCCCTTCAAACGTGACAACGGCACCCATGGCGGCCGTGGCAGTCTCCTCCTTGGCGGCGGCAAGGAGGGATTCTAGGGGCTGATCGCTCAGCAGCGTGCTAATGGTGCAGCCGGTTTGCTCGGCCACATAGGAGGGATCAGTGCTCATGTTTTCCTTCTAACATATCGACGATCGGAACGATTAATTCTTCCAAAACCGCGCAGCCGTCTTTTACCCCGCCGGTAGAACCGGGAAGAGTCATGGCAAAGGTGGAATCATTGACGCCGGCAACGGCGCGAGAAGCCACCGCGGTGGGCACGGTTTCCAATCCCTTCTGCCAGAAGGCCACCGCGATGCCGGGCAGCTCGCGGGTGATATGTGGTGCTACGGCTTCTACCGTCTGGTCATCTTGGGTCAGCCCAGTGCCGCCAGAAGTCAGGATGACCGCGGGCTTTTCGGCGAACGCGGCGTCAACAGCTGCGGCAATATCGGCATCGGGGACGATGCGTGCGTCGGGGCAGTCGAATCCTTTGCGGCGCAAGAAATCTACTGCGATGCGCCCGGATCGATCTTCATAGACACCCGCGGCGGCGCGCGTAGAAGCGACGATGACGAGGGCGGTGCGCTGTGGGCTCATAGTGGGTAGACCTCTACTTCCTCGCCTGCTTCGAGGCGTTGACCGGCAGGGATGCAAATGAGATGGGTGGCATCGGCGGCTTGAGCGAGCAGGTGGGAGCTGGCGCCACCGAGGATGTGGGCATGGGAATCGACGCGCCCGCGGCGAAATTGGTCCTTGTGCGGGAGGCCGTCGATACCCGCGGCAAGAGGGACGCGGAAAGGCTGCGGAGCCCAACCGAGCGTAGGGGCAACGAAGAGACGGAAACTCACCAACGTGGAAATGGGGTTTCCAGGCAAGCAGATCACTGGGGTGTCGTGAAAAGTGGCGATGCCCTGCGGGCCGCCGGGTTGCTGGTCCACGTGGCCGAACCAGCCATCGAGCACCTGGCGGACTACTTCAAATTTCCCGGCGGAAATTCCGCCTGAGGTAATGATGGCGTCCGGGTGGTGTTGCGCGATGGCTTCCGTGAAAGCGCGCTCTAGGGCCTGTGGGTCATCGTCGGTAGTGATATAGCCCGCGACGTCGATGCCGGCGCGGCCGGCCATTGCCGTTAAGAGTGGTGCATTGGCATCCGGAATGGCGGCGCTGCCGTGGCCGATTTCAGCGCCGCCGGTGCAGATGAGGATGCGGGCGGGGCGGTAGACCTCTACCTCGTCGATTCCTTGGGAAGCGAGGGCGGCCAAGCGCACCGGCGTGAGCTTATCGCCGCGGGCGGCGAGGAAGGCGCCTTCTTTCAGGTCGGAGCCGGTGCGGCGGATGAATTGGCCTGGCGAGGTTTCTGGCACGGTAATGCGCTCACCCGGAGCGAGGAATTCTTGTGGTTCGCAGCGCTCGATGGGCACGATGGCTGCAGTTCCTTCCGGTACCTTGGCGCCGGTCATGATGGGGCAGGCGCTGGAAAGCGGGCTGTCGAGTACCTGGGCGGGCTCAGTGCCGGCCGCGATGGTGGGGCCCACCGGGTAGGTTCCGGCCGCACACTGCGGAAGCGCGTAGCCATCCATTTGTGAATTATCAAAGCGAGGGGAGGGGAAGCCGGCGTGGATATCCGCAGCTAAGACCATATCCCGTGCCTGATTGAGGGCCACGGTGGTCACGTGACGTACGGGCAGGGCCGCGGCGACCTCGCGCGCGTGAGTCTTGGGTGTGCGCATGGCGGCTAGTTTACCCGCGGTCTCGACATGGCACGGGCGTGCGGGGCATAGTAGAGGGCATGTTGACCGTTCACTATTTCGCCGCCGCCCGCGCCGCTGCGGGCGTGGCTTCTGAGCAGGTAGAAGCCCCCGCCACCTTGGGTGATCTGGTGGCGCAGCTGGGCAGGGAACATGCCGGAACCACCGAGGCCGGCATGAGCCTGAAAGAGGTATTGGGGCGCTGTAGCTTTCTTATCGACGGCGCCGGGAACACCGCCATGGATTCCCCACTGGCTGGCGTGATCCGCGTGGACGTGCTGCCGCCATTTGCGGGCGGTTAATCGCGCTGCCGCAGCGGACTGGTAAAGAAATTGATGACGCTGGTGACGATGGACAGCACGATGGCGCCGATAATCGCGGCGCCCCAAGAGTCGATGACAAGGTGGCCAATTCCGAGGTCAAGCGTATTGAGCGCCCATTCCACAATGATCAGCGCCGCGCCGTTAATGACGAGGGAGAACAGTCCAAGCGTCAAGCAGGTCAGCGGTGCGCCAAGGACACGCAACACCGGCATGACCACTGCATTAATGATGATGAAGACGATGGCAATGGCGATGAAGTTTCCGGTTTCGGCCGGACTGATGGTGATGCCGGGAATGACGGTGACTACCGCCCACAGCGCCACCGCGATGGCAAAGACGTTCAGGGCGAAGTTAATAAGTGATCGCATTTAGCCTCCTATGATTGTGTTCCACGCCTGCAGCAGGGTGTCGGTTTCTTCCTCGGTGGTTACGGTAATGCGTAGGCCTTCGCTAAATGCGCGCACGAGCACGCCGTGTTCGGCCAGGCGAGCGGCTACCTCCTGCGGAGTACCAAGGTGGGCCAGATTCGCGGCCGGCAGCCAGACATGGTTTGCCTCGGAATGCGGCACGCCCCACTCCTGCAAGGCTTCTTCTAGGCGCTCGCGCTGGCCGACGACCTCATCGGTGCGCTCCCGCAGCGAATCCTGCGCCGCCAGTGCCGTGCGGGCACCAACCTGCGCCACGGTGCTGGCGGAGAAGGGGATGGCCACTTTATTGAGGGCCTCGATAATATTTTCCGGGCCAAATGCATAACCGATGCGTACTCCGGCCAGCCCATAGGCCTTAGAGAAGGTGCGCAGGCACACCAGGTTGGGATAGGTGCCCACTAGCTCCGTGCCCAGCGGGGTGTTGGTGGCGCGGTTGTATTCGATATAGGCCTCGTCGAGGGCTACAAGGACATCGGCAGGCACAGCATCCATGAAGGCGGCGAACTCCTCCTTGGTCACTGTGGTGCCGGAAGGGTTATTGGGGTTGCACACGAAGATAAGCTTGGTTTTATCCGTGATTTTCTTCGCCATGGCAGGAAGGTCCACGCGCTGGTCTGTGCTGAGCGGAACCGGGATAGGGCGGGCGCCCACCACCTGGGCGAAGATGGGGTAGGCCTCGAAGGAGCGCCATGGGAAGAGAATTTCATCGCCCGGAGTGGCGGCAATTTCTACCAACTGTTGGCACAATGCGGACGAGCCGGTGCCCACCGCCACCTCCGCCCCATCTACTCCCAGGTGAGCGGCGAGATCCTCGCGCAGCGCGGTGGCCGCAATATCCGGGTAACGGTTAGCCTTCGTCACGGCCTCCGCCATGGCCGCGGCTGCCTCTGGCAGGGGCGGGTGCGCGGCCTCATTGGAGGAAAGCTTGAGTGCGTCATCATTGCGCGCACCAGCGACATAGGCAGGGATGGCTTTCAGGTCGGGGCGAATCATGGATACCACTTTAGGGCCTGTGCCTTTGCTGCGGGAGCGAAAGCAGGGGGCTAGTTTGGCAGCGGCGGGGCAGGCAGGTATTCTCAAACGAGGTTCCTTGTGAACCGTGGAGATGTGCCAGAGCGGCCGAATGGGGCTCCCTGCTAAGGAGTTGACCCTTCTGGGGTCCGGAGGTTCGAATCCTCTCATCTCCGCCATTTAATCCCGAGCGAGCGCGCTCGGGATTTTTTGATTCGCGTTTTCTATTCTCGTCGGCTCCGTGCAGCGGAGAAATCTGCTATTTGCGCTGGTATTTGGCGCAGCGGCGGAAAAGCGTGAGCATGCCGGTGCCGAAAATAAAGCTTCCAGTAAACGCCGCAGCGCGCAGGGAAGTAACCTCGTGGAAGAGGGCAGGCACCATGAGAATCGCGATAATAGAGCTAATGATTCCTAGGACGAGGAAAGTAATCGTCACGATAGGTCCGGGTGTGGCTTGCTGCGGCATGGAGGACAGTCCTTTCATCACTCAATTCTGATGAAAATAACTCTAGGTTGCCCCCTTAGGAGCCGCAATAGGAAATTCCTAAGGGGCCAAGCAGGGCCTTAGGATTCCAGGGCAGGAAAGACCTCGTCGCGCAGCAGGTGGGCGAGCTCCCGCTTTGGGTTGGTGGGGTCTACCCACGCGGCTTCGGCGATTTCGGCGGCGGCGTGGGCCAAGATCGGGCGCGGATAGGTAAAGATATGGCCGCGCACGGTTTCACCGGGCTCGTTGGCGGCCGGTGCGTCGAAGATGCCGAGCGGGGAAAGCTCTGGGAGGCGGACGTCAACGCCGATTTCTTCTGCAACCTCGCGGGCTGCGGCCTGTGCGGGGGGTTCGCCAGCCTCAAGCTTGCCGCCAGGCAGTTGGAACTTGGTGGAAGAATCTTTGCGCACGGTGAGGACATGGCCAAAGGAATTACGGAAAACTACGGCGGCAACTTCAATCATGGCCCGACTATAACTCGCTGCGGCGGGTTAATTCAGAATGCCGGGCACCCATTCCCGCCCATACGCAGGCCGTCGGGGGTTTCGCTATAGTGGCGCCATCTGACCTCATAGATTCAGGTGGGTACATAGGGCGTGGATGCTCCATTATCCAGATGCTCGCCTGCGCCTATGAGACCACGGGAAGGTGGAGCGTTGCGTGGGCTTGTCGCGACGTAGGAGATAAATGAATATAAAGTGGTGCCCATGAGTGACTCGAGGTTTCCCCGCTCGGTGTTTGCAGTTGGCACCGACCCTGATCCGCGTTTCACGCTCGCAAATGAGCGCACGTTCTTGGCTTGGATTCGCACCTCCTTGGCGTTGATTGCCGGCGGCGTGGCGCTCGAGGCGTTTGATGTTCCCCTGCCGACCGCGCTGCGCTCTGCGGTATCGGTATTTATGCTGGTAGTTGCCATTATTCTGCCGGTGGTGGCGTGGGTGCATTGGAAGCGGTCCGAACGCGCGATGCGCGAGGAGCGGCCGTTGCCTTTTAGCTTTGCTATCCCAGTGCTCGTTGTGGCGATTGTGGTGGTAGCGGGTGCGCTTGTGGTGGGCGAGTTCCTTGGCTAGTCCACTCTTCGATCCCGGCCTGCAGCCCGAGCGCACCCGGCTATCGTGGCAGCGCACCCTCTTGGCGCTGTCCTTGGTGGTTCTGGGCGTAATGCGGGCGGTAAGCGTGCATGTCTTTTTGCCGCTGGTCTTCATCGCCGCCTGCGTATTGGCGCTGGCTTTGGCGGTATGGCAGCGTGCCGCGCTTGTCGACGCCGCCTTATCCACCCACCGCCCCCTCCCGCATGCCTTCATCCTCGCGAGCACCGCAGGGCTCGTTTCCTTGCTGGCCGCCTTCGCGCTGTGGGGACTCTTCTTTTAGGTTTCTACCCAGCCGTCGCCGCTGCGGCGCTGTATATTATGCCTATGTCTAAACCCCTATCTATCCCTCTCGCCTTTCTTACGGTGACAGCAGTAGCCGCCTTGAGCGGCTGTTCCAATTCCACCGAATCCACCGACTCCGCGGGTAAGCCGAATTTCACCGGCGCGGCTCCGAGTACTTCTTTATCTGCCTCGTCTGCGACCGAAACCGAGGCTGACGCCGAGGAAGACTCCGCTGACGGTTCCGCAGATGACACAGAAGCCGAAGCCGGTGCCGGCAAAGGCAAAGACGCCGAGGCTGGTGGGGAAAACAAAATCATCCCGGTAGAAGCCTTAGACAGCTTGTGGGTGCCGGCACTATGTGAGAACCAAGCTGGCAACCTAGAAGGCGGCTTTTTGCCGGAAAACTTGAAGGCCGGCTACCCCAATGCGATGGCTGGCCTGAAGCGGAATCAGGACGATACGCCGAAGGGCGCCTACGCGGATATCAACGGCGATGGCAGGGACGAAGCCGTTATTACCTATGTCTGCAATAAGGGCGGTACGGGATGGCCGGATAACCTGCTCATCTATGACAACGACCTGAACTACATCACCAAGGTGGATGATTGGGAGCGTGATGGAATGCCGCCGGCGCGCGGTCATATCCAGCAGCTGCAGTGGACCGAGGACACTATTACCGTCACTTGGCGGGCCTATGGCCCTGATGATGCAGCGTGCTGCGCCACCCAAGAATTCACTGGGAATCTCACGCTGGATGGGGATACGCCTCACCTGGAAACGACGAGCCATCAGCTCGTCGGTTAGCAGCGCGGCGTCATCTGGGCAATGGCGTAATCTAAATGGGCTGAAGACAATACTCAGGGGAATAAATGCCCAAGGGCAAGGAAGGCAGGCAGGGCGATGGCAGAGACCACCAAGCGGGCTAGCGATATCGTCGAGGCATGGCTAAAACAAGAAGACGCCATTAGCCCCACCAAGGCCCCACGCCTCCAGGAACTCCTGGAGAAGGTGCCCCTGCAGGAACTCATCGCCGTCGTCGAGCGACAAAATGCCGTCCGCTCAGCCTTGGCCCTGCGCTTGCTGCCGCGCCAGAAATCAATCGTCGTCTTTGACGCTCTCGATGCAAAGCACCAGGCCGATATCATCGATGAGCTGGGCAATGCCGATGTTTATGAGTTCTTCGATGAGCTCGATCCGGAAGACCGCGTGGCCCTGCTGGATGAGCTGCCCGCGGAAATCGCGGACCGCCTGCTGCGCTCGCTGACTCAATCCAAGCGTGATGTCACGGGCGTGGTGCTGGGCTATGACAAGGGATCGGTGGGCCGCCGCATGTCCCCCGAGGTGCCCGTCATCCACCCAGAGATGAGCGTTAAGGACGCGCTATTTAAACTGCGGGCGACGGCGAATGAGCTAGAAACCATCTACACCGTGCCCATTACCCGCGAGGATAGGCGTCTTGTGGGAGTGGTGAGCCTGCGCGAAATCTTTACCGCCGATGCCGCTTTGACCATGGCCGATATTATGCACGACCCCATCTTTGCCCGTGCTAGTGCTGACGCGGAAGAAACCGCGCGTTGGTTCCTCCCATTGGACATTCTTGCACTGCCTATCGTGGATGATTCGCACCGCCTCGTCGGCCTGCTGACGTGGGACGATGCTACGGACATCGTGGAAGAAGAAGATAGTGAGGACTCCGCTCGTGCTGGCGGCACCGAGGCACTTCAGCAACCGTACCTATCCACGCCTTTGCTCAAGTTGGTGCGCTCGCGCATCGTATGGCTGCTCGTATTGGCCGTCTCTGCGCTACTGACGGTGCAGGTGCTCGATTCTTTTGAAGACACATTGGCCAAGGCCGTAGTCCTCTCGCTCTTTATTCCGCTGCTGACCGGCACCGGTGGCAATACCGGCAACCAGGCGGCGACCACGGTGACGCGTGCCTTGGCGCTGGGCGACGTCCGCACGCGCGATCTCCTCGCTGTCATGTGGCGCGAGCTGCGCGTCGGCATGCTGCTCGGCGCGGTGCTGGGACTAGCTGGCTTGGGACTGGCCACCTTGGTCTATGGCCTAAGCATCGGCCTCGTCATCGGCTCGACGCTGTTTTTGATTTGTTCGATTTCTGCGACCGTCGGCGGGCTCATGCCCATCGTGGCTAAGACCATCGGCGCCGATCCAGCAGTATTCTCCAACCCGTTTATCTCTACTTTCTGCGATGCCACGGGCCTGATTATCTACTTCCTGATTGCCAAGACCGTACTGGGAATCTAACTCGCCGTTCCTTAGCTCGGGGGTAGGGACGTGGTGGACTCATTTCTGGTTTCGGGCAGGTGCAGTGTGTGCTCTGTGGGGTGCGGGGGTAGTTCTATGTGGCGGGATATGGTTTCTGCGTCACATGTTTTGTATGGTCAGTGCATGCTTCACAGTGAACTGGATAACTTTCGGTTTGCTGCCTCGGCCTAGCTAATAAACTGGGAAATACGGAGCATATCCCACAGCACAATCCTCTCTAAGTGAAGGAGCGCGCGGTATGACCACCCCGCATACTCACGAATCTACTGCCCACAGCGAAGGTGACGAAGCCCCCGGAGCGCCGCGCAGCGAGTGGCGCCGCCAGTTCATCGGCCTTTTCATCGGTTTGGGTTTGGCCGTACTGGTCTTCTTTTTCTTCCCCTCGAATGCGATCGAGACCGTACAGGGCTCCGCAGGTGCAGATCCGGAAGCCGAGTACACGCTCAGCGCCATCCGCACCGTCGCTGCCGTAACCATCTTGATGGGCGTGTGGTGGATGACCGAGGCCATTCCGCTCGCCGCCACCGCGCTGCTGCCGCTGGTCATCTTCCCGCTCGCCGGTGTGGGAACGATTAAAGAGGTGGGCGCTCCATACGCGTCCGCCACCATTTTCTTGTTCATGGGTGGCTTCCTTATCGCGCTTGCTCTGCAGCGCTGGAACTTGCACCGCCGCCTAGCGCTGTACGTGGTGAAGATCATCGGCACCTCGCCCAAGCGCCTGATCTTGGGATTCATGCTGGCCACCGGCTTCTTGTCCATGTGGGTATCTAATACCGCCACGGCCGTGGTGATGCTCCCGATCGGCACTTCGGTGCTTGCACTGACCGCGGAAACCGTAGGCGGCTGGGAAAAACAAAAGAAGTTTGCCACGGCACTGATGCTGGGCATCGCATATTCCGCCTCCATCGGTTCGCTGGGTACGCTCATCGGCACCCCGCCGAATGCCTTCCTTAACGCATATATGGCCGATACCTGGGGCGTTACCCTTGGCTTCGGCCGGTGGATGGCAGTTGGTGTGCCGCTTGCAGCAATCTTCTTGCTGATTGCCTGGGCACTGCTCATCACCGTTTTCAAGCCGGAGATGAAGGATATTCCAGGCGGCCGCGAGCTTATTAACGACGAAATTGAAGCCCTCGGCCCCTGGACCCGCCCCCAGATCATGACCGGCATCATCTTCGTCCTCGCCGCCGCAGCCTGGGTTACCCTGCCGTTGGTCCTCAAAGAATTTGAGAACTATGACGATGCCATCGTGGGCATTGCCGCTGGCATCTTGCTCTTTATCCTGCCCGCGGATAACCAGCGCCGCATCCGTTTGCTGGACTGGAAGACGGCCAATGAAATGCCGTGGGACGTCCTCCTGCTCTTCGGCGGCGGCCTGTCGCTGTCCTCGGTCTTTAATTCCTCCGGCCTGTCGCTGTGGATTGGTGAGATGGCCAAGGGGCTTAGCGTCCTGCCCGTTGTCCTCATCGTCTCTGCCGTGGCTGCGCTGGTGCTCTTCCTGACGGAGATCACCTCCAATACGGCTACGGCGGCTACGTTCATTCCGATTATGGGTGGCGTCGCCGTGGGCGTGGGGCTTACTGCCGATGGTGATATCAACGTCCTTCTCCTCACCATTCCGGTGGCCCTCGCGGCAACCTGCGCATTCATGCTCCCAGTTGCCACCCCGCCGAACGCCATTGCCTATGGCTCTGGCTACGTCAAGATCGGCGAGATGATCAAGGGTGGCCTTGGCCTCAATATCATCGGCATCTTCCTCATCACCCTGACGGTGTACTTGCTGGCAGTGCCTATCTTCGGTCTCTCAATCTAAGTGACGTAGCCATTCCCTAATGACAAACGTTATCATTAGGGAATGGCTACACCCGTTACCGTGCTGTCCGGATTTCTAGGCAGCGGAAAAACTACGCTCTTAAACCACCTGCTTGCTAACCGCGAGGGGCGCAAGCTTGCTGTTATCGTCAACGATTTCTCTGAGGTCAATATTGATGCTGCCCTCGTTGCCGGCGAAGGTCACCTCGAGCGCGGCGAGGACCGCTTTGTCGAGCTATCCAATGGCTGTATCTGCTGCACCCTGCGCGAAGATCTCATCGAATCCGTAGGTAAGCTGGCCCGCTCCGGCCGCTTCGATCAGATCGTCATCGAGTCCACTGGCATTTCCGAGCCTATGCCCGTGGCCGCCACCTTTGAATGGGAGTTTGCGGACGGCACTACGCTTGCCGACGTCACCCCCATCGACACCATGGTCTCCCTCGTAGACGCGTCCACCTTTCTTGACCAGCTGCGCCGTGGCAAGAGCCTTGCCTCCCAAAGTATCGAGGCTACGCCCGGCGATGACCGCACCGTGGCGGACCTTCTCGTCGACCAAGTCGAGTTCGCTGACCTCATCCTCATTACCAAAACCGATGTCGTTGATGCCGCCGAGACCGAGCGGGTTATCGCAACCGTTCGCGCTATGAATCCCCGTGCCCGTGTTGTGATTGTCACGAATGGGGCCATCGACCCGCGGCTTGTTCTCGATGCTCACCTGTATGATGCCGCCACTGCCGCGGCTTATAACGGCTACGCTGAAGAGCTGGCCAACCCGCACACACCCGAAACCGAAGAATATGGCATTTCCTCCGTCGTTTTCCGCGCTGACCGCCCCTTTAATCGAGAGCGCCTGCTTGCCGCCCTCCGTGCCAGTACTGGCCTGGTGCGTTCCAAGGGGTATTGCTGGATTGATACTGATCTCCGGGTCGCCCACGCTTGGCAGCAAGCCGGTCCAAATCTGCGAATCATGCCGGCCTCCTTCTGGGCGGCTACTGGCGTGACGCCTGGGTCTGAAATCGTCCTCATCGGTATCAACTTTGACCACGAGTCCACTCTCCAGGCCTTTCAGGATGCCCTGCTTTCCGACGCCGAAGTTGCCGCCCTTATTCCCTCCTAAACGCTTCCATTTCGGCTAAGTGAACACCGGGTGAACAGGCGATTTGTTAGTTTTCCAGACCGTGGGTATAGTAAATTCTCGTTGCACAGCAGAGCATACGCACTGCTTACCAACGGTCTGCGCCCGTAGCTCAACGGATAGAGCATCTGACTACGGATCAGAAGGTTGGGGGTTCGAATCCCTCCGGGCGCACAAATCAGCCGCCTTCGGGCGGCTTTTCTTGTATCTCATCCGTCCCGACCTAGGTCTCCGCCTGTGAAGTCTTCCGCACTCCTCTCTGGCCTCATCGCTGGAGCCCTCCTCGGGGGTTAAGGGTCAAAATGTGTGTCTGGCTCGGCGTGTCGCGGGGGTTAGATTTGGCCTTTTTGAATGCCGATTGAGTGGGTGTAGTCGGTGTCGATAGCGTTGTCGTAGAGGGCTGGGCGT